>NZ_JBSFVA010000011.1:0-283186 GCF_053592075.1 Nonomuraea sp. NPDC002799 | reverse complement strand
GTGGCCGCGATCGCCGACCACGTGCTGCCCGCCCTGACGGCGGCCATGAGCCTGCTCGGCAAGCAGGATCCGGCGGAGGCCGGCAACTTCCGCCGTACCGTCCTCGTCGCCGTCGAAGCAGCCACCCAGGGCCGGCCCAGCCCCACCCTGGCCGAGATGGCCCGCAAGATCACCGAAGCCCTCGACGCCGCTTGATGGCAGGGCCGATCCGCCCCAGCTCGCCACCGGGGTCCTCGCCGGACCCCGGTGACACGGCGGCCTGGCAGGTCCGCCCCTTGTCAGCAGCTCTTCTGGTAGGCGCTCTCCGGAATGAGCCGGCTCCACTCCGTCTCACTCAGCGCCCCGCCCGCGCGGGTGCACACCTCCTGCGCGGCCAGTGCCGGATCGACCGGGCTCTCGCGTACGGTCCCGTCGAGCGCCACGCCCCGCAACCGCCGCCCGTCCTGGCTGAAGGCCAGCCCGGTGGTCCACGATCCCACCTGCCCCACCTCGCGCCGCGTGCCGACGTCCCACAACGAGGTATGCGCGGCGTCGACCGCCAGCAGCTCGCCACCGGGGGAGAAGCGCAGATCGTCCACCGGCGCCGTGCCGATCTCGACGGTGCCCAGGGGCGACCGCTCGCGCACGTCCCACAGGAGCACCCGGCCCGCGTCCAGCCCCAGTGCCAGCGTGCGCCCGTCGGGGGAGAAGGCGAGCGCGGTCGGCGCGGACACGTCGCCGGCTACGTCGAGCGGGACGACCTTGCCGGTACGCAGGTCGAGCAGGCCCGCCCCGGCGGCCAGCGTCGAGCCGTCCGGGCTGAAGGCCAGCGCCAGGTCGCCCGCGCCCTCGTACACCTTGATGCGGCGCCCCTCGTGCACGTCCCACGTCTCCAGCGTGCGGCCGCGCGCGGTGGCCAGTGTGCCGCCGTCGGGGGAGAGCGCCACGGCGGGCACGTCGCCGCCCGCCTCGATGACGCTCACCCGCTTGCCGCCGGCCGCCTCCCACACGGTCACCGGGTCGCCCGCGACGGCCAGCAGCTTGCCGCGCGCGTCGAAGGCCACGTCGCCGGCGGCCGCGATGCGGCCGAGCGTCCTGTGCTCGACGATGTCGGTGAGCTCGATGGCGTCGCCGACCTCCTTGGCCGCCACCCGGCCGTTGCCGGAGAACGCGGCGGCCGCGCCGCCCTCCGAGGGGACCGGCAGGCCGGAGACGTCGAGTGAGACGACCGAGCCGGTGCCGCTCAGGTAGCGCAGGGCGTGGCCGTCGGCGGAGAAACTCAGGCCGTGCTCGGGATCCCGGAGGGGGTAGGCGCCGATGAGGCGGCGCTCGGCCACGTTCCAGACCCGGACCTCGCCGGCGCCGTGCAGGGCGAGCAGGCGGCCGTCGGGACTGAACACGGGCGGCCCGGCAGCGGCGTCGCCGGCCGCCGGCGCGTCAGCCGCCAGGGCGACGGCGCCCTCCACCGGCGGCGGCTTGGCTTCGACCCGAGCGGTCCCCGCCCGCTCGGTCCCCGCAGGAGTGGCGCCCCTCGGGGTGGTGCCCGTCGGGGTGGCGCCCCCCGGACTGGCGCCCCCCGGACTGGTGCCCGCCGGAGTGGTGTCTGTCAGAGGGGTGCCCGCCTGCGTGGTGGCCACGAGGGTGACCCCGTCGCGCCCCACCACCGCCAGCGTGCTCCCGTCCGGGCTGAACGCCGGCGCCGGTGCCGCCGCGTCCGCGCCCGTGACCGGCTGGACCTCGACGACGCCCGTCCGCTTACCGGAGGCGAGCTCCCGCAACTCCACCCGCCCGTCCAGGCCGGAGATCGCCGCCGTGGCCCCGTCACGGGAGATCGCCACCTTGCGGTCGGCGACGTCGAGCAACCTCTCGCCGCCCCGATACACCCTCGTGCGGTTGCCGCTGCTGATCGCGTAGACGACCCCGGCCGGTACGTCTCCCGTGACGACGTCGAACGGCCTGCCGCCGGCCCCCTCCGCATAGCGCCCGTCGTCGCTCAGAGCCGTGCTCCCGGCGGGCAGCGGGTAGGAGGCGGTGCGCCGGCCGCGGACCACGTCATAGACGGTGACCGTACCGGTGTGCCATTTGATCAGTTCATCGCCGTGCAGCAGGTAGCGCGCCCGCAGGTCGGGGGCCGGATCGGTGAAGATGCCCAGCTCCGGCTGCACGAGCGAGGCCTGCATCGCGGAGCGCGCCTCGAACACCGGCGACAGGCGCCAGGCGGCCACGCTCAGCCGCATCGCGGTACGCGGATCGGACGCGCGCATCGCCTCGGCCCTGGCGGCGACGGCCCGCGCGTTGGCCTCGACGAGCCGGCCGCGCAGGTCGTTCTGGCCGTGCACGGAGATCACGGACATCGTCAGCGCCACGGCCAGCACCGCGGCGGCCCCGGCCAGCACCGGGGTCAGGAGCCTTCTGCGCTGCTTGGACAGGGTCACGCTGTCGTTGAGGAAGTCGCGTTCGAGCTGGCTGAGGCGTACGTGCCGGCGCTTGGTCGCGGCCCAGCCGAGCGCCGTGTCCAGCTCCTGCCCGCGCAGCAACTTTCGGCCGCCGCGCCGGTGCTCCGACCAGTGCCTGGCCGCCTCGCGGATCCGCCGGTGCGCGTGCGTGCCCTCGCGCTCGTCCGCGACCCAGCCGCGCAGCCGGGGCCAGGCGCGGTAGAGGGCGGCGCCGGCCGGGGTGACCCGGTCGTCGCTGAGGGCCACGAGCTTGCCGACGGAGGTCTCGACCGGCGGTACGCGCATGCTGCGGCGCACCAGGAGGCCCGCGTCCATGAGCGGGCCGAGCACGTCGCCCTCGTCATGCGGATTGTCGCCGTCGAGCAGGCGCAGCAGCAGCCCGGGGACCTCCTCCTGCTGGCGCGGTGTGAGCGACTGGAAGACCTCCTCGGCCACCTCGCCCAGCGACCGCGGCCCCGAAAGGCTCTCGGGCACGCCCACCTCGGCCGCGCTCACGGCCGGAAGCTCGCCGGCGGCGGGCCGGTCGGCCGCTGCCTTGGCCAGGGCCCGGCCGACCGGCCCGCGCAGCGACTCGGGCAGCACGCTCAGGTCGGGGTCGACGGTCAGCAGCCGGTGCATGACCCCGCCCAGGCTCTCCCCGTGGAACGGGTCCTGCCCGGTGGCCGCGAACAGCACCACCGCACCCCACGCGAACACGTCGGCCGCCGCCCCCGGCTCCCCGCCGGTCAAAACCTCGGGAGCCTGGTACGTATACGTCCCGCCGACCGCCCCCCCGGCGGGCACGCCCAGCTCGATGACCTTGGGCCCGTCGGCGGCGAGCAGCACGCTCTCGGGGTTCAGCCCGCGGTGTGTCAGCCCCGCCGCGTGCAGCGCGGCCACCGCCCCCGCCAGCGCCCCGGCCAGGGCGACCAGCTCGTCACCCGCGTAGGGGCCGTGCAGTTCGACCGCGCGCCGCAGATCGGGCCCGTCCACGAACGTGCTCACGACGTACGGCACGCCCTCGTCGGTGCCGACCGCGACCACCTCCGCGAGATGGCGGCACGTCACCCGCTCGAACCGGCGTCCGACCTGTCCCCGCGGCACCGTGACCGCGAACCTGCGTCCCTGGTCGTCGTAGGCGTCGTAGACGATGCCGCGCCCGCCCGCGCCGAGCCGGGCCGCCAGCCAGAAGCCGCCGAGCCTCTCGGGGTCACCAGGCACCAAGCGCATCGTCACTGATGCTTAGATGCACGACACCGTCCATTGGTTGTGAAGAACGACGCCACAGGTCCCCCGCGCGCCTCGGGGGACCCATGCGTCATGATCATTATGCCAGGCTTCTGGATCTTGCCGGACATTCCGCCCGAATCGCCTGTCGACACCGATCCGCCCGCCTTACCGGCCGAGCGCGTGCAGCGCCGCGTCCCGCACCTGCTCCGGGGTGAGCTCACTGACGTCGCAGACGAGACCGGCCACTTCCCGGAAAAAAGGTTCGCGGCGGGCCCGCATGGCCGCCGGGTCGAAGTCGGGGCGGTGGCTGCTGGTGCTCATCCGCTCCTTCAGCACCTCGTCCGGCGCGTCCACCCACACCACCAGGGCCGCGCGCATCGCCGTGCGCACCGCGAGGTTCTCGACCGTGCTGGCCGCCGCCGCGATCACCTTGGGCTCGCCCGCGAGCTCGTCGAGCACGTGCTCGGCCTCGTAACGGTGCAGCGCGTCCACTCCTTCGCGGGCGGCGATCGGCGCGGAGGTGCCGCCGTGCTTGTCCTGGAGGTAGCGATCACTGTCGCTGAACGGCAGGTCGAGCGCCTGGGCGATCAATTTTCCGGACGTCGACTTCCCCGCGCCCATCAGCCCGATCACCACGACTGGTTTGTTTTTCGCCATGTGGATAGATGTTCCTTCATGTCAAGGAGGTAATTTCGATGACCATCGCCGGAAGCATCATCCTCATCATGCTCGGTGCGATCCTCACCTGGGCCGTCGAGTTCGACCTCGCTGGCCTCGACATCAACGTAGTCGGTGTCATCCTCATGCTCGGCGGTCTGGTGGGACTCGCGTTCGGCATCTACCGGATCACGGTCACCCGCAGGGCGGTCGGCCCGATCGACGAGCCGGTGGTCCGCCACGAGATCTACGAGGAGCCTGAGACCCGCCGAACCACGGTGTACGAGGAACGTCGCCACGAGCCGCCGCTTTAGGAGGTACGCAGACCTGCCAGGCGTTCAAGAGCTGCCTGAGCAGGCCACGGCCAAGTCCCGCTGACCCCCCGTCCCCGAATATCCCCACCGGCCCCCGATCACAAGAGCCGCTTGACCGCCAGGGCGATCGCCTGGCGGTCAATGCGTGCGTCGGAGAGCTGCTCCTGCGGCGTCGCCGACCCGGGCAGCCCGGTCACGGCCAGCTTCACCACCCGGGGCCCGAGCTCGCTGACGGCGTCCATCACGGCGTCGCCGAGCCCGCCCTCCAGACGGTGATCCTCGACCGTGATCAGGTTGCCCGTGGTCGTCGCCGCCTCGATCAGCACCGCCGAGTCGACGGGCTTGACGGAGTACAGGTCGATCACCCCCACCGGGATGCCGGCCGCCGCCAGCTCGTCGGCCGCGGCCAGCGCCTCGTGCACGGTGATACCGGCGGCCACGATCGTGGCCCGGTCGCTGGGGGAGTGGCGCAGCACCCGCGAGCCGCCCACGGGGAACCGCTCGCCCGGCGGGTAGATCACCGGAGTGTCCCCACGCGTGGTGCGCAGGTAGGACACGCCTTCGACGTCCGCCATCTCGGCGGTCAGGGCCGCCGCCTGGTTGGCGTCGCAGGGGTAGAGCACGGTGCTCCCGTGCACGGTACGGAGCATGGCCAGGTCCTCAAGGCCCATCTGGGAGGGCCCGTCCTCGCCGATCTCCACCCCGGCGTGCGAGCCGATCAGCCGGATCGAGGCCCGGCTCACCCCCGCCATCCTGATGAAGTCGTGCGCCCTGGTCAGGAACGCCGCGAACGTGGCCGCGTACGGCTTCCAGCCGCGCACCTGCAGCCCGATGGCCGCGGCCACGAGCTGCTGCTCGGCGATGTACATCTCGAAGAACCGCTCGGGGAACTCCTTGCCGAACGCCTCGGTCCTGGTCGAGTCGGCCACCTCGCCGTCCAGCGCCACCACGTCGCCCCTGGCCGCGCCGAGCGCCGCCAGCGCCGCGCCGTACGCCGTCCGCGTGGCGACCATCTCGCCCACCTCGTACGCGGGCAGCTCCAGCGACTTCGAGGCGAACCGGTACGGCTCGGGGGCCGCGTCCGGCCGGTGCACCTCGACGCGGAGATCGCGCGGCCCGCCCAGCTCGTCGATGGCCTTGCCGGGATCCTTCAGCGCCTTGCCGTGGACCCCTTCGCGGTTCTCGACCTCCAGCACGCCCTCGCCCTTGCGGGTCTTGGCCAGGATGGCCGTGGGCCGCCGGCGGGTGTTGCAGGCGTCGCCCAGGGCGAAGTCGATCTGCCCGGGATCGTGCCCGTCGATCTCGATGGTGTGCCAGCCGAACGCCCCGAACCTGCGCGCGTAGGCGCCCGTGTCCCACCCGTGCCGGGTGGGCCCGCGCTGGCCGAGCCGGTTGACGTCCACGATCGCCGTCAGGTTGGCCAGCCCCTCGGTCCCGGCGTGCTCGGCGGCCTCCCAGATCGACCCCTCGGCCAGCTCGCTGTCCCCGCAGAGCACCCACACCCGGTACGGCAGCCGCTCCAGCCGCGCCGCCATCGCCACCCCGACCCCCACCGGCAGGCCCTGCCCGAGCGAGCCGGTCGCCACGTCCACCCAGGGCAGGCGCGGGGTCGGATGCCCCTCCAACCGGCTGCCCTGCTTCCTGAAGGACAACAACTCCTCGTCGCCGATGGCGCCGGCGGCCTTGTAGAGCGCGTAGAGCAGCGGAGACGCGTGGCCCTTGGAGAAGATCAGATGGTCGTTGGCCGGGTTGCCGGGGTTGTCGAAGTCATAGCGCAGGTGGCAGGTGAACAACACGGCCATCAGGTCGGCAGCGGACATGGAGGAGGTCGGATGGCCGGAGCCGGCCGCCGCGGCCGCCCGTACGGAGTCGACCCGGAGCTGTGCGGCCAGGCCGGTCAGATAGTGCAGATCACGCTCGGGCATCGTGGCCTCCTGGAGTTGGGTTCACGCCGCCTACCCGTCCCGGCACCGTTAAGTCGCCCGCCCCGGTCGTCCGGGGCGGTGGCAGCGCCTTCATCGGAAGCCGCGCGGGCGTCAGCGTCTGGCGCGGCGGAGGGAGGCCAGCGTGGCCGCCGCCGCGCCCGCGACCAGGGTCAGCAGCACCGGCCCGCGGTGCTGCGACAACCACACCTGCGGGCTGCGCGCATGGGAACGATCGTCGAACGTGCCGCGGGCGCCGTAGTCCTCGTTCTCGTCGGCGGGCTCCCACAGGTTCGACACGCCGCTCGGCGTCTTCTCGTCCGTCTGCTGGGACTGCACGCCCGTCTTGGCCAGGTAGCGGTCCACCAGCGCCGGGGCCACCCGCTGCGCCAGGAGGGTGGCCGCCGTGCTGACGCCGACCCAGTACTCCTTGCGCTCAGGATGCTCGGCCGCGTACACGATCGCCCGGGCCGCGACCTCCGGCTGGTAGATCGGCGGCACCGGTTGCGGGTGCCGTCGCAGCTTGGACAGCACCCATTCGAACTGCGGCGTGTTGACGGCGGGCAACTGCACCAGCGTGATGTGGATGTTGCTCCGGTCGGCCAGCAGCTCCGTCCTGACGGACTCCGTGAAGCCCTTGACGGCGTGCTTGGCCCCGCAGTACGCCGACTGCAGGGGAATGCCCCGCTGGGACAGCGCCGAGCCGGTCTGCACGATCGCGCCGGCGTTGCGCGGGCCCATGTGGTCCAGGGCCGCCTTCGTGCCCCAGACATAACCCAGGTACGTCACCTCCGTGGTGCGTTTGAACTCCTCCGGTGAAATGTCGGTGAACTTGGCGAACACAGAGGAGAAGGCGGTGTTGATCCAGACCGAGATCGGTCCCATCTCCGCCTCGATGCGCTCCGCCGCCTGGCGCACCTGGTCATAGTCCGCGATGTCCGCCTCGAAGACCTGGCCGCTGCCTCCTTCCACGCCCACGTCCACGGCGGCGGCGCCGAGCCCGGCCGTCCCCCGGGCGATCAGCGCCACCTTCGCCCCGCGCGCGCCGAGCTCGCGGACCACCGCGCGCCCGACACCGCCGCTGGCGCCCGTCACCACCACTACCCGCCCTCGAAGTGGTGCCATGTCTCTATCAGCCTGCCTCTCCATCACGTCGAGATTTCTGTCGTCGTACGGCCAGCACGATGTCGATCACCGTGACCACGGCGAGCACGAGGGCGATGCCGGTGATGACCGGCGCCCGCGCGATGACCCCCAGTACCGCGAACGCGAACAGGAACACCAGGATGAAAGAGCCCACTCTGATGTGCACCACGTCGCGCGGCGTGGCCGGCACCATGGAATGGCCCCGGCTGTCCTTCTCGTCGCGCCACTCTCCGCTATCTGACATGCCGCTCACCTGCCCGTCCTGTTTGCCGCCTAACGTCGGGGGTAGCCGCCCTGCGTGCTCGACCTCCATCCGAGTGACCAGAGTGAGCCGGGAATCGTGCGGCGGCGCCGCGGGCGCGGCTTCGGCTATCACGATCCGGACGGCCGTCCGGTGCGTGACCGGCCCACGCTGGGGCGCATCAAAGCCCTAGCCATCCCCCCGGCCTGGACGGACGTGTGGATCTGCCTCTCGCCCCTCGGGCATCTGCAGGCCGTGGGCACGGACGCCGCCGGACGCCGGCAGTACCGCTACCACGACGTGTGGCGCGAGCAGCAGGACCGGGCCAAGTTCGACCGGGTGCTGGAGGTGGCCGAGCGGCTGCCGGCCTTCCGGAAGGCGGTGGGGGAGGAGCTCGGCGGGCGCGGCCTGACCAGAGCCCGGGTGCTGGCCGCCGCCGCCCGCCTGCTCGACATCGGCTTCTTCAGGATCGGCGGCGAGAGCTACGGCACCTACGGCCTCGCGACGCTCAGAATGGAGCACGTCTCCTGCTCGCACGGCATCGTCACCTGCTCCTACCAGGCCAAGGGCGACATCGCGCGCGAGGTGGAGGTGGCCGACCCGGCGGCGTGCGCGGTGCTCAGATCGCTCAAGGCGCTCGGCGCGGAGGGCGAGCTGCTGCGGTACCGGGGCGACCACGGCTGGGCGGACGTCAGGAGCGAGGACATCAACGACTACCTCCGCGAGACCATCGGGTACGAGGTCACCGCCAAGGACTTCCGCACCTGGCACGCCACCGTGCTGGCGGCCGTGGGCCTGGCGGTGTCCAGACACGCGGGCGCGGAGGGCGCGGCGAAGAAGCAGCGCGCCGTCAACCGGGTGATGCAGGAGGTCTCCGACTACCTGGGCAACACGCCCACCGTCGCCAGGGCGTCGTACGTGGACCCGCGCGTCGTCGAGGCCTACGACCAGGACAGGACCATCGCGGCGGCCCTCACCGAGCTGGGCGCGGACGCCGATTTCGGGCAACTGGCCACGGCCGGAACCGTGGAGCGCGCGGTGATTGACCTTATTCGTACCGTTTGAGCGGTTCATTCGGGGGCATGCGGCGACAGAGAAGGAGGCGAGTGATGGAAGCTCCGCAGTACGTCGCGGCCCGCGTCCAGCAGGCGCTGGCCGAGGACGGGCGCACGCACGAGCTCGGCATCCGCGTCGACATACGAGGAGACCAGCTCTTCCTGCGTGGTCAGGTGAGCGGGGTCGAGCAGCGCGTACGGCTGGGTCAGGTGGCCCAGGAGGCCGCGCCCGAGCTCCACGTGCACAACGAGGTCAAAGTCGTGGACGTCACCGAGCCGGGAGAGGATGAGCACCTTGACTGACCTGCGCATAGCGGCCGTGGGCGACATCCATCTGGGCGAGGACATGAGAGGCCAGTACCGCCGGCACCTTGAGGGCATCGAGGACCGCGCCGACGTGTTCATGCTGGCGGGCGACCTCACCAGGCACGGCACCCTCGAAGAGGGCCGGGTGGTGGCCGATGAGATACGCGGCCTGCCGATCCCGGTGGTCGCCGTGCTCGGCAACCACGACTACCACTCCGACCTCCACTACGAGATCGCCGGTGAGCTGCGTGACGCCGGGGTCATCGTGCTGGACGACGACGGCGTCGTGGTGCAGTGCGGGGACAAGAAGCTGGGCGTGGTCGGCGGGAAGGGGTTCGGCGGCGGGTTCGCGGGCAAGTGCGCCAGCGAGTTCGGCGAGCGCGAGATCAAGAACTTCGTCGCGCACACCCGCTACATCGCCGAGGCGTGGAAGGTCGCGCTGAAGGAGATCGTGGCCGACGAGCGCCTGGTGTTGTCGCACTACTCCCCGATCAAGGAGACGCTGGAGGGCGAGCCCCACGAGATCTATCCGTTCCTGGGCAGCTATCTGCTGGCCGAGGCGGTGGACACGGCCGGGGCCGACCTGATCCTGCACGGGCACGCCCACAAGGGCACCGAGAAGGGCATGACGCCGGGCGGCATCCGGGTCCGCAACGTGGCCCTGCCGGTGATCGGCCGGGCGTACGCCGTCTACTGCCTGGACGAGAACGGAAGCAGCGGCTAGCGGCACGCCTTCCGCGCCTTCCGCGCCTGAACATGATTGCCTGAACACGACTTGCCTGAACATGACTTCGGCACCACATGCTTCGTCGCGCATGTGGTGCCGAAGTCGCGTGTCACTCACGCCGAGGCCGCGCCCGTCTCATAGCGGCTGAACGGCGGAACCTGCTCACATGCTTCTCATGCCCGCCCGGGCGGCAAGGAGATGTGAAATCTACGGTGTTTCAGCAAAGCTGGGTAGCCGCTGGACCGTTCTCGGGGATCGGCCCAGCGGGGGGTGAGGATGGACAGGAGGTTGGGCGTCGGGCGCCCCTAGACATTGAAGATGCTGACCCCACCAGGACCGACGAGGAACCCGAGGACGATCAGGACGATCCCCCAGAGGAGATCGCGCCGGGCCAGGATGACGTAGATCCCGGCGATGACGAGGATAACGGCGATGATCCAGAGCAAAGTAGCCATGGGCCAGCAACTGCCCTCAGGAGGGGAGGCATAACATCTTTTTTTCCGTCCGTAGCGGGCTGGGCTCGGCGCGGGCGCCGGTCAGCTCGCCGACTTCATCAGCTTGCTGTAGGCGAACTGCAGCCAGTCGGACACGGCCACCGCAGTCATCGTGGCGCCCACGAGCCGGGTGGCCTTGGGGGCGAGCACCATCCCGGCGGCGTAGGCGGTGGCCACCCACTGCGCCAGGCAGAACGGGCAGGCCAGCAGCTCGCCGACCGTGCCGTTCGGCTTCTCCTGTACCTCCGCGGGCCCGGACTGGCCCTCGTAGGTGGTGAAGGGCGCCCGTAGCGGGCTGGTGACCGGATCCTTGGCCAGCCGCCGTGACATCTTGTGCGTGCAGACCGCCATGAGCAGCAGATCCATGGTCCCGATGTGGTCAGGAGCCTTCCGCCCCGCCAGCATGGCGGCGCCGGCTGCGACGGCGACCGTGCCGCCGTACGTCGCGAGGATGGCGAGGTAGCCGCTGAGCGGCCGGTCCCGATCTCCTTCGTAAGCCCGTTCGGTCTTCTCGAGGATTTCCGTCATAAGGCCTGGCGCTACCCTCAGCCCCTGCCCCTACTCGGGATCCGACGCCTACTCGACGATCGTCTGGGTAGCCCGATCACATGAGCAGCCATGGGCACGCGGTCACCGACGCCATCCTGGACACCCTCAAGCGCGCCAGCTCGGGGCTGAAGGACGCCCAGGTGAAATTCGCGCTGGCCGGAGGTTGCGCCGCCTATGCCAGGGGCGCGGCGCCGTCGCTGCACGACGTGGACTTCGTCCTCACCGAGCACGACGTTCCGGCCGCGCTGGAGGCGCTGCGCGGGCTGGGCTTCCAGACGGCCAAGCCGCCGGAGGACTGGCTGGTCAAGGCGTACGACGAGGGCCGGCTGGTCGACCTGATCTTCCGGGTCTCCGACATGGCGATCACCGACGAACTGCTCGACCGGGCCGAGCCGCTGAAGGCGTCCGCGGTGATCGTGCCCGTGCTGGAGGCCACCGACCTGGTCATCTCCTGGCTGCTGCCGCTGTCGGAGCACGCCTGCGACTACGGGGCGCTGCTGGCCCAGGTGCGGGCGCTGCGCGAGCAGGTCGACTGGCCGCGCGTGGCCGCCGTGACGGCGCACTCGCCGTACGCGGTCACGTTCATCACCCTGCTGGAACGGCTGAACGTGCTGAACGGCCCGGTCGAGCCCTCCGGCGACTCCACCTGGCCCTGACGGGGGGCGCCCCTTCACGGGGGCGCACGCCGAAGGGCCGCGCCCCGGCTGGGACGCGGCCCCCTTCTACGGCGCCGGGGTGTTACCCGGGAAAGCGGCCGTAGTAGTCGCCGAGCCGGCTTCGGTACTCGGTCTCCTTGAACGTGCCCGCGTCGAACTCGGGCGCGTCCTTGATCTCCGCCTTGGTGCGCGCGACGAAGATGTTGCGCTCCTGCGGGTCGATGCTCGTGATGACCTGCGCCGGGAGCAGCACCTTCTTGCCGAAGATCCAAGGACCGGTGTCGACGATGACATAGCTCTCGCCGACTTCGTACGTGGCCTCGTCGACGGACCCGATCTTGCCGTCCGTCGCCTGGACGTGGTAACCCACGAGATCCAGGCTCTGGCCACGGTCATAGACGTCAGGACGATAGTTCCAGAGCTCCATGGGGGCTCTCTTCCTTTCTTCTTCCGTCTTTTTCGGGCTTGACCCCGCTACCCGGGCTGAACCTCTTAAACGCCTTGCAAAGCCCTTGCAGGCAGGCTGCCGTCAATCGCCGGGCAAGCGGTCAAGGTGACCCTCTTCCTGTCAGGAAGGGGTAATCCCATGAGAAGCAAGGCTGACCGGCTGTACGAGCTGGACGGGCTCCGGCTGCTGGCCGCCCTGTTCGTCGTGTTCTTCCACTACACGTTCTCCGGCTGGGCGGGTGGCGCCAGCCCCGTGTCCTTCGTGGCGGAGAGCGCCTGGTCGAAGTACGGTTACCTGGGCGTGGACCTGTTCTTCCTGATCAGCGGGTTCGTGGTGCTGATGAGCGCGTGGGGCAGGAGCCCGCGCGCGTTCCTGGTGTCGCGGGCCGTGCGGCTCTACCCGGCGTACTGGGTGGGCATCGCGATCACCGCCCTGGTCACCGTGACGCTGGGGCAGAGCCTCTATCGGCTCTCGCTGCCGCAGGTGCTGGCGAACGTGACGATGTTCCAGGCGGTGCCCGACATCGCGAACGTGGACGTCGTCTACTGGACGCTCTGGGTGGAGATGCGGTTCTACTTCCTGATCCTGCTGTTCACCTGGATCGGGATGACCCGTACCCGCGTCATGGGAGCCCTGTGGGGCTGGCTCGGGCTGACGTTCGCCGTCGAGCTGGGCCTGCTGCCCCGCTTCGCCGACCTGATCGTGCAGTCGGAGTTCTCGCACTACTTCATCGCGGGGATGGCCCTGTTCATGCTCTACAAGTTCGGGCTGAACCGGCAGATCGCGTTGCTGGTGCCGGTCTGCCTGGGCAACGCGGTCTACCGGGCCATCGGCTACGCCGACGCCGTCGGAGAGCGGTACGCGGTCACGTACTCGCACGTGCTCATCACCGTCATCGTCGTGGGCATCTTCCTGCTCATGACGCTCGTGGCGCTGCGCGTCACCCGGGTGCTGGCCAAGGCGTGGCTGGTGACGGCCGGTGCGCTGACGTACCCGCTCTACCTGCTGCACGCCCACATCGGCTTCATCGTCTTCGACCGGCTCGGCGGCGTGGTCGGCAAGTACGTGCTGCTGTTCGGGCTCGTCCTGATCATGCTCGGCGCGGCGTACCTGGTGCACCGGTTCGTGGAGCGGCCGCTCGCGCCCCGGCTCAAGAGCCTGCTGTCGCGCCGCCCGGCCGCGCCCGTCCTGGGTGCGCTGGTGGCGGGGCGCCCGACAAGCTGAGCCGACTCTCCCTGACAACCGCAGGTCAGGCGGGGCGCGGTGGCCCGGCTACGGATACCATCCGCGTCACGGACAGAATGGGAGCAGGATGAGTCTCGACGCTGGACGCGAGTGGGCTCCACCCGGAGTCGATCCCGAGCGACCGAGCGTGGCCCGCGTGCACGACGCCCTGCTGGGAGGCGTGGAGAACTTCGCCTCCGACCGCTCGGTCGCCCGCAAGCTGAAGGACGCGGTGCCCGAGGTGGTGGACCTCGTCTGGTGCAACCGCGCCTTCATCGGCCGGGTCGTCGACTTCCTCGTCCGCGAGGCGGGCATCCGGCAGATCATCGACCTGGGCGCCGGCCTCCCCACCGTCGAGAACACCCACGAGGTCGCCCAGTTCGCCCATCCCCTGTGCCGGGTGGTGTACGTCGACATCGACCCCATGGTCGAGCCGCACGCGCGGGCCATCCTGCACGGCAACGCCCACGCCGACGCCATCACCGCCGACGCCCGCGACGTGGACTCCGTGCTCGGTCACCCGTCGCTGACCCGCCTGATCGACCTTTCGCAGCCCACGGCGATCCTCTGCGTCGGGCTGCTGCATCTGCTGCCCGACCGGGAGGACCCGCACGGGCTGATCAGGGCCTACCTCGGCGCGCTGCCGAAGGAGAGCTACCTGGCCGCCTCCAACATGCTCGCCTCCGCCAACCCCAAGGCCCAGGCGCTGGAGGCGATGCTCCAGGCCACCATGGGCACCGGCTACTTCCGCGACCAGGAGTCCATCGCCGCCTACTTCGACGGCCTGGTGCTGGTGGAGCCGGGAGTGGTGCACTTTCCCGAATGGCATCCCGACGAACGTATCCCCGGGCCGCTCGCGGTCTGGGAGGAGCTCCTGCTGGGCGGCGTGGCCCGCAAGCCTTAGCAACCCGTCCGGCGCGTACCGGTGCGGTATCCGGATGAGCCGGGAACGGTAGGGTGTCGCCCGTGCCGCGCTTTCTGATCTGCTCCCCGCCCCCCGCCCGCTAGCGGGCGGCCTTTCCTGAAATTTCCGGGTCCGACAGATCCGGTGATGGTCGCTGCCCGCACACCGGGCCCATTCCGACCACTCCATCCGGAGAACTCCTGTCATGACCCATGTCTCCGCCCGGCGGGGCGCCTTTTACGTGTCCGTGGCCGCGACCGCCTGGGGCACCGGCGGCGCAGCCGGCGCCCTCCTGTTCCAGACGGGCGGCCTCGGCCCCGTCGGCGTGTCCCTGTGGCGCTACCTCCTCGGCGCCGCCTTCCTGCTCGCCCTCGTCCGCCGCCCCTCCTCCGGCTCCTTCTCCGGCGGCTTCTCCGGCGGGCTCAACTGGCGCGTCCTGGTGGTCGGCGCCGGAATGGCCGTCTACCAGACCGCGTACTTCGCCGCGATCGCCGTCTCGGGCGTGGCCGTCGCGACCGTGGTGACGATGGGCGCCACCCCGATCTTCACCGCCCTCGGCAGCCGTTTCCTGCTCCGCGAGCGCCTCGGCACGGTCGCCCGCGTCGCGCTGGTCGTCGCCCTGGCCGGGCTCGTCCTGCTGACGGGGGAGACGGTGCTGCGGAGCCGTACGTCCGCCCTCGCGGGCATCGCCTTCGCCCTGGTCTCCGCCGCCGGGTACGCCGGCGTCACGCTGCTCTCCAGGCGGCACAGGGACGACGACCCGCAGGCCGTGGCGCTCGGCGGCTTCGTCGTCGGGGCGGTGTGCCTGACGCCGTTCGCCCTGGCCGACGGGGTGGTGCCGCAGGTCAGCCTGGGCTCGGTGGCGCTGCTGCTCTACCTGGGCGCGGTGCCGACGGCGCTGGCCTACGGGCTGTTCTTCCGCGCGCTGACCGCGCTGCGGGCCACCACGGTCTCGATCATCTCGCTCGGCGAGGCCGCGGCCGCGGCGGTTCTCGGGGTCGTGCTGTTCGGGGAGCGGCTCACGCCGCTGGCCTGGTCCGGCTGCGCCCTGCTGCTCGCCGCCGTGGCGGTGCTCGCGGTACGGGCCGAAGCGGGCTGACTCGGGCGCGAGCGGTGTAACGGTTCGGGGCGCCGGATAAGTTAAGGTCCGGTACGGCGACGCTTGCCGTATCGTCGCTCCGCTCCCATTCCTCGATACAACAGGGAACGGTGTCGGCGTAGCGCGCGTTGGAGGAACTGTGGCCTCAATAAAGGGAATTTTCAGGAACCTCCTGGATCGTCCAGGCGGGGTGCCCCTGACCCCCTACTTGAAGATCGTCAAAGCGGCCGGGCTCCGTGCCGACCGGGTGGGCAAGCTCGACGAGCTGCCGAGGCCCGCCATGGACGATCTGGCCGAGTTCTGCGCCATCGCGCGCGAGGCCGCCGACAGGACCCTCGGGCTGCGGCCGTACGACGTGCAGTTGCTCGGCACCTTGGCCCTCCTCAACGGGAAGGTCGCGGAGATGGCGACCGGCGAGGGCAAGACGTTGTCGGGCGCCATGGCGGCGGCCGGCTACGCGTTGCAGGGCAAACGGGTCCACGTGATCTCCGTCAACGACTATCTGGCCCGGCGGGACGCCGAATGGATGGGCCCCTTCTTCGAGGCCGTCGGCGTCACCGTGGGCTGGATCGGCCAGAACTCCACCCCGGCTGAGCGGCGCGAGGCGTACGCGAAGGACGTGACGTACGGCCCCGTCAGCGAGATCGGCTTCGACGTGCTGCGTGACCGCCTGCGCACCGACGCGGACGAGATCATCGTGCCCGCGCCCCAGGTGGCCCTGATCGACGAGGCCGACTCGGTCCTCGTGGACGAGGCCAGGGTGCCGCTCGTCATGGCCGGCGCGTCCGACGCGGGCAGCGCCGTGCCCGAGATGGCGGCGCTGGTCCGGCAGCTCGTCCGCGGCTACCACTACGAGATAGACGAGCAGTCGCGCAACGTCTACCTCACCCCCAAGGGCGCCGACAGCGTCGAGAACCTGCTGGACGTCGAGCTCTACGACGAGCACGAGCCGGGCGCGCTCATCGAGCTCAACCTGGCCCTGCACGCCCACGCGCTGCTCGCCCGCGACGTCGACTACATCGTGCGCGACGGCAAGGTCCAGCTCATCAACCCCTCGCGCGGCCGGGTGGCGCTGCTCCAGCGCTGGCCGGACGGCCTGCAGGCGGCCGTGGAGGCCAAGGAGGCGCTGCCGCCCAGCGAGAAGGGCGAGATCCTCGACTCGATCACCGTCCAGGGCCTGATCAGCCGCTATCCGCAGATCTGCGGCATGACCGGCACGGCCGTGGCCGTCCACGAGCAGCTCGGCGAGTTCTACGGCCTCAAGGTCGCGGTCATCCCGTCCAACCGGCCGTGCGTCCGCGAGGACGAGCCGGACCGCATCTACCCGACCGTCCCCGACAAGGACGCCGCGCTGGTCGAGGAGATCCAGAAAGCCCACGCCACCGGCCGGCCCATCCTCATCGGCACACTCGACGTGGCCGAGTCGGAGAACCTCGCCAAGCTCCTCCAGCGCCGCTCGCTCACACCGGTCGTCCTCAACGCCAAGAACGACGCCGAAGAGGCCACGATCATCGCCAAGGCCGGCGAGCGCGGCGCCATCACCGTCTCCACCCAGATGGCCGGCCGCGGCACCGACATCCGCCTCGGCGACGGCGTCGCCGAACTCGGCGGCCTCTACGTCATCGGCTCCGGCCGCCACGCCAGCAGCCGCCTCGACGACCAGCTCCGCGGGCGGGCCGGCCGCCAGGGCGACCCCGGGGCCTCGGTCTTCCTCGTCAGCATGCAGGACGACCTGATCACCCAGTTCGTGCCCGACGAGCGACCGCCCGCAGCCGACGCCGACGGCCTCGTCCGCCACCGGCGTGGCGCGTACCTGGTCGGTCACGCCCAGCGCGTCGCCGAGGGCGTCAACCTGGAGATCCACCGCAACACCTGGCGCTACACCCGCCTGCTGGAGCACCAGCGCGAGCTCATCCTGGAGTGGCGTGACAAGGTCCTGCACGGCGACGCCGCCGCCAAGGCCCTGTCCTCGGCCGACGCCGAGCGCTGGGCGGAGCTGCCCGAGGACACCCGCGACGAGACGGCCCGCCAGATCGTCCTGCACGCCATCGACCGCTGCTGGACCGAGCACCTGGCGTTCCTGACGGACCTGCGTGAGGGCATCCACCTGCGGGCGCTGGGGCGCATGAGCCCGATCGACGAGTTCCACCGGGAGGCGGTGGCCGAGTACAAGTCGCTGCTGGCCGAGGTGGAGCGGCGGTCGCTGGAGTCGTTCGAGGCGCCGGAGCCCGACCTCAAGCGGCCGACGGCCACGTGGACGTACCTGGTGCAGGACAACCCGTTCGGGACGGAGTGGGACCGCATCCTCAAGCGCGTGACGGCGGCGACGCGACGGGGCTGACTTGGTGTTTCGTTCTGGGGTTTGCGTGATTTCGGAGACCGGCGAGGCCACCGTGCGCAAAGCTTGTCCGTAGAGATCGGACCCCAGAAAAGGCGGTGGGGAGCGGCCCTTTCGGGCGACTTCGTGCCGTGACCGGGAGGACAGGCCGGTGGGCGAAGGCTGACCAGGACGGCGGCATCGAGGACGCGGCCCTGCTCATCTTGGAGTGGCTCGCCGAGCAGGGCATCAACGCGATGATCAGGGTTGATGCCGAGAGGCTGGCAGAAGGTCGGCACTCCTGGACCTTCGCGGCGAGCGGCGGCCCGCTGGAGGCGGGCATGCGTGCCGACGGCGCGAGCGCCGCGCTGTGTCTGTCGATGGCAGTCGCCCGGCTCCGCGAGCTCGGCGTGGTCGTGCCGGGTCTCGGTAGTCGTCCTTCAATTCGTCGGGGCGGTCCTGGACCGGCTCGCCTACGGCCACGCCACCGGGGAACTCCTCCCGCTCAACCTGGCCAGCCGCGCGGACCTCGCGCTGCGCGTCGTGAATGACAGGGAGAGCTGGCGGCTTCATGAACTTCTCGGTACCTGACGGAGGATGACAGGTACCCCTGCGACTCTCGACTCATGACAACCAACGCCAAGCTCGTCGCGTTCACCATCGACTGCGCGGACCCCAAGAAGATGGCCGCCTTCTATCACGAGGTCACCGGCCTTGACATCCAGTACTCGGAGGACGAGTACGCCGCCGTGGGCGACGGCACCACGAACATCTACTTCGGCCGGGTCCCCGACCGCAAGCCCGTGGTGTGGCCCAGCCCCGACAAGCAGTTCCACCTGGACTTCAGGGTTCCCGACGTGGCTCGGGCGGTGGAGGAGTACCTCGCGCTGGGGGCGACGAAGCCCGAGTTCCAGCCTGGGGTCGGGGAAGACGGGACGAACTGGATCGTCCTGCAGGATCCGGAGGGCCACCTGTTCTGCGTCTGCCCCGAACGGTCCTGACCTGGCCCGTGGCTACCTTGGTTGACCTGGGTCGGCTGATGAATGTGCCACATGTTCGTGCTGGTCGCGCGCGGTATCTGATGAACGATCCGCCTAAAGGATGATTCGGGCGCTTCGCTGGCCTCTTAAGCTAGAGCAATGCTCCTGGAAGGATCCATGCCCCCCCGTGGGCGACGATGACCTGGGTCGGTCTGCTGCTCGCGCTGGCCGGAGCGCTCGGATACGCGCTCGGCGCGGCTCTGCAACAGTACGAGGCCGTGGCCGAGGGCGCTTCGTTCAGGCTGGTGAAACGTCCCCGGTGGTGGATCGGCGGCATCATCGGCTTCACCGGGGCCTGCCTCCACGCCGTCGCGCTGAGCCTGGCCCCCCTCGTCGCCGTGCAGCCGATCAGCGTCGCCACGCTGGTGTTCGCCGTGCCGCTGGCCGCGTTCATGTATGGGCGCAAGCCGTACAAGGCGGAAGTTCTCGGCTCGATCGCGGTGGCGGTGGGCCTGCTCTGGCTCATGCTGCTCGTGCCGCAGCACAACGTGACGCCGAGGCTGGGCAGCGGGGCGGCGCTCGGGTTCGTGGCCGTGATCGGCGTGATCGTCCTCATCAGCCAGCTCTTCGCCCGCCGGGTCCACGGGCCCGCCAGGGCGCTGCTGCTGTCGGTGGGCGCGGGCGTCGTCACGGCGAGCGTGTCCACGTTCGTGCGGGTCGTGGGGGGTGGCATGGAGGGTGACTGGGGCAGGTTGCTGCACTGGTTCACCCTCGCCGTGCCCGTGTTGCTGGTCTGCGCGGTGGTGCTGCTGCAGCGCTCGTACGCCGTGGGCTTCTTCGGCATCGCGTACGCCGGCGTACAGGTCATCGACCCCATCACCTCGGTCCTCGCCGGTGCGATCCTGCTCGGCGAGCCCCTCCCGACCAGCCCTTCCACCGCGATCCCCGCCCTGCTGGCCAGTGCCCTGACCATCGGCGGCACCATCACCCTCGGCCGCCTGGCCCCCGACCACTCGACCCCGGCGAACGCCACCACCCCGACACCCACGGCCACCGTGAACGAGGAGCCCGTCAGCGCGGGCACTGTGCTCGGAGAGCCCGTCAGCGCCTGTGCTGTGCACGGGGACCCCGTCAACGCCGGCATCGCGAACGGGAAACCCGCGAACGCGGGCGCCACAAGCGGGAAGCCTGCGAACGCGAGCATCGCGAACGGGAAACCCGCGAACGCGAGCGCCGCGAACGGCAGCGGCGTCAACGGAGGAAGCGTCAACGGAGGAGGCGTGAACGGCGCCCACTCCAACGGGGCATCAGCGAGCTCCGCCACCACGCCGGGAGACGCCGCCACCCGCTGAGGCCCCCGCCGCATCTCGGCCCTGGCCGCCGTCCCCACCCCCCGCGCAACCCCGGTGCCCGCATGACGTCGCCTTCGGGTCCACTGCCTTCGGGTCCACCCCCGCAACCCCGGTGCCCGCATGACACCGCCTTCGGGCCCACCGCCTTCGGGACCACCGCCTCCGGGACCACCGCCTCCGGGACCACCGCCTCCGGGACCACCGCCTCCGGGACCACCGCCTCCGGGACCACCGCCTCCGGGTCGTGCCGTCTTTGGGTTCACCGCCTCTGGATCGTGGTCAGACCTGGGCGGCTGGGCCCCGGCCCGTTCCGTTCGACGTCGGTGGCTGCCACCCCAGCAGCTCATCCATGGACCGCAACATCAGATCAGAGCTGAGCTGCGCCCCCATCGACATCCCGAAGTCCCGCACCCACACCGCCACCGGGTTGCGGAGCTTGGTCATCCGGCAGATGGACATCGAGCGTCGCACGATCTTCGAGGTCCGCTCCAGGCGGGCGGCCGTGTAGGCGGTGAGATCGCCACCGGCGTAGTGCGCGAGCACGACCGCGTCCTCGATCGCCTGGCAGGCTCCCTGCCCCAGGTTCGGCGTCATGGCGTGCGCGGCGTCCCCCACCAGCGCCACCTTCCCCCGGTGGTACGCGGGCAGCGGGGTGCGCAGGTAGTAGACGTCGTTCCGGAGGATCTTCGCCGGGTCGGCCGTCCGCAACAGCGTGGGAATCGGCTCGTGCCACCCTCCGAACCGCGCGATCAACTCCTGCCGCTCGTCACCGTGCACGGTCCCGGCCGGGGACAGGTCGGTCGCGTAGACGTACACGATGTCCCCGGCCAGCAGATGCACCCCGAACACCAGCCCCCGCCCCCAGCTCTCCATGCTGGCGATGTCCAGATCGCGCCTGGGCATGAGCGCGCGCCAGGCCGTGACCCCTGAGTACGCCGGCCCAGGATGCTCGGGGAAGACCGTCCGCCGGGTCGCCGAGTGGATGCCGTCGGCCGCCACGACCAGATCGGCCTCGAACTCACCGTCCTCGGTGCGCACGACGCCGCTGCCGGCGTCCACCCCGGACACGGTGGTGTTCAGCCGCAGCCCATCGCCCCCGAGCGCGTCCACGAGCACGTCCATCAACGTCGCCCGCAGCGTGACCACCACCGAGTCCCCGTAGCGGGCCTCCGCGTCGTCTCCCGTGGTGTGGACGAGCCACCGCCCGTCCTGTCGCCGGATCCCCACCTGCCCCTGCATCCGGCCGAGGCGGCGGATGGGGTCGCCGAGGCCGAGCGTGTCGAGTGCTTTCAGGGCGTTCGCCGCGATCGCCAGCCCTGATCCGATGGGATCGATCGTGGCCGCCTGTTCCAGCACGGTCACGTCCCACCCTTTGCGGCGAAGTGCCACGCCGGCGGTCAGACCGCCTACGCCCGCGCCGATCACCACAGCCTTGGGCATGTCCGGCCCTCCTTTGAACTACGTCTGCAGTTGAACTACGTCTGTAGTGTCACCCTACTACGCCTGTAGTGCGCCCTCACTACCCCTGTAGTATCGGCTTCCGTGAAGCGCTCAGAGACCGTCGCGGACACGGCCATCACCCTGCTGGCCGAGCGGGGTATGCGCGGCCTCACCCACCGGGCCGTCGACGAGGCGGCGGGCCTGCCGCCCGGATCCACGTCCAATCTGGCCCGCACCCGCGCCGCCCTGCTGGAGCTGACCCTGTCGCGGCTCACGGAGCTGGAGATGCGCGCTCTGTCCTCGGTCTACCAGAGCGATGAGTTCGCCGACCTGCCGGGGCGGGTGGCCGAGGCGCTGCACGTCCAGCTCTCTGACCGGCGGCGCACGCTGGCCCGCTACGAGCTGGCCCTGGAGGCGACCCGGCGGCCGGAGCTCCGCACGATCTACGACGAGGCGGGGCGGCGGTTCCGCGACCCTGTCGTCGCGCTGCTGACGGCCTTGGGGTCGCCGGACCCGGTGCGGCATGGGCGGCAGCTGGTGGCGTTCGGGGAAGGGCTGATGTTCGACGCCATCGCCGGGGCGGGGAGCACGCCCACCTTGGACGAGCTCAACGACGGCGTCCGCGAGTTGTTGTCCGGAATGCTCCGCTGAGGCGGGATACCGAATCAGGTGAGTGTCACAGGGCCGTAGCGTCCGGAGACGACGGCGGTCAGGCTGGGGCGGGGCTGCCGGTCGAGGTCGAGGTCCACGCCGACGGCCGCCAGGTCCCGGCGCGCGGCCTCGGGGTCGGGGTGGCCGCCGCTCAGCGAGATCAGCTCGGCGGCCGGCAGGCCGCTCTCGGCCGGATGCCGCGTGCCGCCCCAGTCGATGAGGAACGGCACCAGCCCGCCCAGCCCCGCCCGCTGCGGCGGGGTGAGCCGCCAGCACAGCAGGGCCCCGTCGGGCGTACGCCGCGACATGTCCTGCGGGTCGCCGGGGTCGTAGCCGCGCGCGCGGGCCCGCGCCGTGACGCCGTCGATGTCCTCGACCGCCACGGCCCATCCCACCAGCGCCGCCGCCGTCAGCTCGTCGATCAGGAACGGCCGGGGCACGGCCGGCGCCTCCTGCTCGGGATCGGGGCCGACGATCTCCAGATAGCTTCTGCCGCCGAGGCCGATGAGCCGGTTCCGGGTGCCGAAGCCGGGATGCCGGCCACCGACTGCGGCCTCGATGCCGAGCAGCCGCTCCAGCTCGGCCGCGGTCGCTTCCAGATCGGGGGTGGCGTAGACGAGATGGTCCAGGTTCATGGGAAGCATTTCAGCATGTGTCGCGGTAAGGGAGCTCAGGCAGGTGCCTGGCCCACTCCCCGGGCGAGAGACCGCCGTACGTCGCGCAGATCCGGTCCGGGGGCACGTGCCCGCCCGTCAGGTCGATGGTGAGCACGATGCCGCGCCCGGTCAGCACCCGCAACCGCCGTCCGTCGGCGGTGAAGACGGCCCGGGCCGCGCGGTCCGCGCCGGTCGCCGCCACCGGGCGCTCGGCCAGCAGTGCTCCGTCGCCGACCCGCCACACCCGCACGTGCTCGCGGTCGGTGCCGGCCAGCAGCCGCCCGTCCGCGCCGAAGCGCAGGTTGCCGGGGGAGGGCCGCAGCCGGGTGTCCGTGCCGGGGACGCCGTCGAGGCCGTAGATCTGGATGCCGGTCTCCTCGGCGATCGCCACCCGCCGCCCGTCGGGCGCGAACGTCGTGTACTCCCACGGCATCCGGTCCAGCCACGGCGCGGGGACGGCCCGCCCGCCGCGCCGCAGCTCCGACTCCCGGCCCGCGAACACCAGCGCCACCCGGTCGCCGGGGCCGACGACGGCGTACTCGCCCACGTACACCGCCCGCCGCGCCCGCAGGTCCCATGCCCACCGCTCGCCCGACTGCCCGGCCGCCGCGAACAGCAGCCCGCCGCCCGGGCTGAACCACGCCGACTGCTCGCCCGGCGCGCCGAGCCCCCTGCCGAAGGGCGGGCCGACGTGCGCGGCGCCGACCTCCCACAGGTACGAACGATCGACCCCGACGAGGGCCAGCGTCCGGCCACCCGGCGACCAGGCCATCGCCCGCACACTCTGCTCGGGCCCCGCCGTACGGGCGATCTCCCGGCCCGATTCGAGGTCGTACACGCGCAGCAGGCCCTCGTTCAGCGCCGCAAGCCTGGCCCCGTCCTCGCTGACCGCGTGCATCGAGCGCGGCCCCGCCAGCGGATCGGCGAACACCGCCACGGCCGCGTCCACCGCCGTCACCGCCCGCCGCGTCTCGGGAAGCCGCGCCAGCCGCCAGGCGGCCAGGCTGAGCCTGCGCGCCGTCACCGGATCGGTCAGCCGCAGCGCCTCCGCCCGCGCCGCCGCCACCCGGCCCATCGTCTGCTCGATGCGCCGCTCGGCGTCGCCGCGCTGCCGCAACGTCTGCCAGGACGCCACCAGCACGACCACCGCCACCAGCCCCGCCATGAGCGCCCGCCGCCGGCGCGCCCGCCGGCGGCCCCGCGCGATCCCCTCGTCCAGGAACGTCTGCTCGCCCCCGCTGAGCGTCATCCGGCGCCGCCCGCCGGCCGCCCACGCCAGGGTCCTGTCCAGCGGCTCGCCCCGCAGCAGCGCCGTCTCCCGCCGCCCGCCCGCCTCCCATCGCCGCGCGGCCCGCGCCAGCTCCCGGTGCACCGCCAGCCCGTCGCGCTCGCCGTCCAGCCACTCGTGCAGCCGGGGCCAGGCACGTAGCAGGGCCGGGTACGCGATCGCCCACGGCCCGTGATCCGTGATCAGCCCGGCCCGCTCGTACGCCGCCAGCACCCGGTCGATCGAGGCCGTCTCGCCCGCGTCGCGCCCCGCGACCAGCTCGTCCCCGGCGGCGGGGGTCACGGTGTCGGCCCCGTCGGAGTCGAGCCCCACCAGCCGCAGGAACACGTCCGGCACCAGCTCCTGCTCGGCGGGGCCGAGCCCCCGGTAGACGGCCTCGGCGCGGGCGCCGAGCGGCGGGTCGTCGACGGGCTCGGGGGGAAGCAGGCGGCCCTGCTGGGACTGCGGGGCGTCGAGCAGGGACATCAGGAGCTGGCGGGCGTTCGGGCGGCGGTCGGGGTCGGGGGCCAGGGCGGCGGCGACGAGCCCGCGTAACGGGCGGTCCAGCCGGTCGCCGTTGCCTAATCGGTCGTCGGGGCCGTAGGCGGCGTAGACGAGCAGCCGCCCCCAGGCCCGTACGTCGCCGGGCGGGCCGTCGCCGTCGCCGGCCAGCCCCAGCCCGACCAGCCGCGGGCCCTCGGCCCCGAGGACGACCTTCTCCGGGGTGAGCGAGCCGTGCGCAGCGCCCGCCTCGTGCACGGCCGCCAGCGCGGTGGCGGTGGCGGCGGCCAGCCGGTAGAGGTCGTCGCCGGTGTAGGGGCCGTGCCGGTCCACGACCTGGCGCAGGGTCGGGCCCGAGATGTACTCGCTGACCAGGTAGGGGGGTTCGCCCTCCAGGCACGCCTCCGTGAGCGTGGCCACCGACAACGAGCGGACGTGCCCCGCGGCCGCCGCCGCGGCGGCGAGCCTGGCCCGCGCCTCGGCGTCGGGCAGGAAGGGCACGCCCAGCGCATGGCGGACGCCCGACTCGTCATAGGCCTCGCGGACGGTCACCTGACCACCGCCGTCGAGCCGCGCGCCGAGCCAGTAGCCCCCCAGCCGATCAGTCATGCGGGATGGGACGCCGCCTTCCCGTCATCGGTTCAGCCGAGCCCGGTGCTGCGGCCACTCCTCTTCGAGGATGCCGAAACAGGCGGTGTCGCGCCAGGTGCCGTCGGTCCTCTTGCGGTGGCGGCGCAGGGTGCCCTCGTGCACGCCGCCGATGCGCTTGATCGCGTTCTGGGACCTGAGGTTGAGGTGGTCGGTCTTGAGCAGGACGCGGTTGAAGCCGAGCTCGAAGGCGTGGTCGAGGAGGAGCAGCTTGCAGCTCGTGTTCACCGCCGTGCGCCAGACGGCGCGGCCGTACCAGGTCCAGCCGATCTCGACGCTCTGCTCGAAGCCGGGCACGTCGCCGTACGTCGTCCAGCCCACCGCCCGGCCGCTCTCCTTGAGCACCACCGCGAACGGGACGTGCTGGTCGTCGTCGATCAGGCCCCGGGCCACCTTGCCCAGCTCCTCCTCCGACCGCGGCGGGCCGATGGGCAGCCAGCGCCAGACGTCCTCGTCCGCACCCCCGGCGGCGAACAGGTCGGGAACGTGATCCATGGAGAGCGGTTCGAGCCGGACGACGTCATTCTCCAGCACCACCGGGACAGGCAGCTTCGCGGTCATGGCGCCCAGTGTAGGAAGCCGGGACACCGGATGATGATGGCCACCTGCCCGCTTTTGCGGGGAACCACCTGTCGACACTCATACCGGCCGGTCGGTAGGCTCACGGCATGGACTTCGCCTTCGACACCGTCACCGAGGACCTGCGCTCGCGACTGCTGCGCTTCATGGACGAATGCGTCTACCCTGCCGAGTCCGCCTTCGAGGAGCAGGCCGCGGCCGGCGGCTGGAGCCCGCCGCCGCTCCTTGAGGACCTGAAGGACGAGGCGAGGAAGCGCGGCCTGTGGAACCTGTTCCTGCCCGGCGAGCACGGCGCCGGGCTGACGAACCTCCAGTACGCGCCGCTGGCGGAGATCATGGGCCGCAGTCCCGCCCTCGCCCCGACGGCCACCAACTGCGCCGCGCCCGACACCGGCAACATGGAAGTGCTGGCCATGTTCGGCAGCGAGTGGCAGCGCAAGGAGTGGTTGCGGCCGCTGCTCGACGGGGAGATCCGCTCCGCGTTCGCGATGACCGAGCCCGACGTGGCCTCCTCCGACGCCACCAACATCGCCACCTCGATCGTCCGCGACGGCAATGAGTACGTCGTCAACGGCCGCAAGTGGTTCATCTCCGGCGCGATGAACCCCGCCTGCAAGATCTTCATCGTCATGGGCAAGACGAACCCCGACGCCCCCAAACACCGTCAGCAGAGCATGATCCTCGTGCCCCGCGACACCCCGGGGATGCACGTCAAGCGCGGCATGCACGTCTTCGGCTACACCGACGCCGACCACGGCGGCCACGCCGAGGTCGTCTTCGAGGACGTCCGCGTGCCGGCCGAGAACCTGATCGGCGAGGAGGGCGGCGGCTTCGCCATCGCCCAGGCCAGGCTCGGCCCCGGCCGCATCCACCACTGCATGCGCCTCATCGGCATGGCCGAGCGCGCGGTCGAGCTCATGTGCAAGCGGGCGCTGTCCAGGACCGCCTTCGGCAAGCCGGTCGCGCAGCAGGGCGTGATCCAGGACTGGATCGCCGAGTCCCGCATCAAGATCGAGCAGCTCCGCCTGCTCGTGCTCAAAACGGCCTGGCTCATGGACACGGTGGGCAACCAGGGAGCCCACACCGAGATCCAGGCCATCAAGATCTCCACGCCGATCACCGTCGAGTGGATCCTCGACAAGGCCATTCAGGTGCACGGCGCGGGCGGCGTCTCGCAGGACTTCCCGCTGGCCGCGCTCTGGGCGGGTGCCCGCTCGCTGCGCCTGGCGGACGGTCCCGACGAGGTGCACAAGCGGTCGCTGGCCTATCGCGAGTTGAAGAGGTGGACGTGAACGAGGCGGAGATCAAGGAGCGCGTCGCGGCGTTTCTCGGCGAGCACGATCCGGGCAGGGATCGGCTCGAGTTCCTGCGGGCCAGGTTCGACGCCGGGCTGGCCTGGGTGTGGTTCCCGGAGGGGCTCGGCGGGCTGGGGGCGTCGCGGGAGCTGCAGCAGGTCGTGGAGCGGGAGCTGGCCGGCACGCCGCAGATCAACTCCGGCGTCCAGGGCATCGGCCTGGGGATGGCCGCGCCGACGATCCTGGCGTTCGGGACCGAGGAGCAGAAGCGCCGTTTCCTGCGCCCGCTGTGGACGGGGGAGGAGATCTGGTGCCAGCTCTTCAGCGAGCCCGGCGCCGGGTCCGACCTGGCCACGCTGGCGACCAGGGCCGTACGGGACGGCGACGAGTGGGTCGTGGACGGCCAGAAGGTGTGGACGTCCGGCGCCCACCACTCGCGGTGGGCCATCCTCGTCACCCGTACGGATCCCGACGTGCCGAAACACCGCGGCATGACGTACTTCGTGTGCGACATGCAGGCGCCCGGCGTGGAGGTGCGGCCGCTGCGGCAGATCACCGGTGAGGCCGAGTTCAACGAGGTCTTCCTGACCGGCGTGCGGCTCTCCGACGACCTGCGGCTCGGCGAGATCGGCGACGGCTGGCGGGTCGCCCAGACCACGCTGATGAACGAGCGCGTCGCCATCGGCGGCGCCCCCGTGCGGCGCGGGGGCGGCATGGTCGCCGCTGTGCTGGACGCCTGGCGGGAGCAGCCGGAGCTGCGCACCCACGAGCTGCACCAGCGGTTGTTGTCGCTCTGGGTGGAGGCCGAGGTCACCCGCCTGTCGGGGGCGCGGCTGCGCGAGCAGCTCGTCGCCGGGCAGCCGGGGCCCGAGGGGTCGGGGATGAAGTTGTCGTTCGCCAAGCTGAACCAGGCGCTGTCCGGGTTCGACGTCGAGTTCCGGCGCGATCTCGGCTACGACGACTGGAGCTTCCGCCGTTCCGAGAACGTCGACTTCTACGGCCGCGGCCCCGGCTACCGCTACCTGCGCGCCAAGGGCAACTCGATCGAGGGCGGCACCTCCGAGATCCTGCGCAACATCATCTCCGAGCGGGTGCTCGGCCTGCCCTCAGAGCCCCGCGTCGACAAGGACGTCCCCTGGAAGGACCTGCCGCGATGACCCTGCTGTACTCGGAGGTCGAGGAGGAGCTGCGCTCGGCGGTGCGCGGGCTGCTCGCCGACCGGTGTCCCCCGGCCGCGGTGCTCAAGCGGATCGAGTCCGAGCCGCATCGTCGCGAGCTCCTCGACTCCGCGAACTCCGTATACGACCTGGACCTGTGGAAGACGCTGGCCGGTGAGATCGGGGTGGCCGGGCTGCTGGTGCCCGAGGAGCACGGCGGCGCCGGGGCCTCGGCCAGGGAGGCGGCGGTCGTGCTGGAGGAGCTGGGGCGGGCGGTGGCGCCGGTGCCGTTCTTCACCAGCTCGGTGATGGCCACGCTGGCGCTGCTGCCCACCGGCGACGCGCTGCTCGGGGAACTGGCCGAGGGGCGGAAGGCGGCGGCGCTGGCCGTGTCGTTCGCGGCCTCCGCCTACCAGCCGTCGCGGGGCGCCTCAGTGCGCGTCGAAGGCGGCCGGTTGTCGGGGTCGGTCACGGGTGTGGCGGGCGCGGACGTGGCCGACGTGCTGCTGGCGCCGGTGGACGGCACCCTGTACGCGGTCGAGGGCGCCTCCGTCGAGGTCGTGCCCTCGCTCGACCTGACCAGGCCGGTCGCCACCATCACCTTCTCCGGGGCCGAGGCCCGGCCGGTCGGCGCGTGCGACGTGGCCGAGGTGTTGCGGTCGTCGGCGGGACTGCTGGCCTCCGAGCAGCTCGGGGTGGCCGAGTGGTGCCTCGACACGACGCTCGCCTACGTCAGGGAGCGCCACCAGTTCGCCCGGCCCATCGGCTCCTTCCAGGCGATCAAGCACCGGCTGGCCGACCTGTGGCTGGACGTGGTGCGGGCCAGGGCCGCCGCCCGGGGCGCGGCCGACGACCCGTCGCCGATCTCCGTGGCCGTGGCCCAGTCGTGGAACGCCGGGGTGGCCGTCCGGGTGGCCGAGGAGGCGCTGCAGTTGCACGGCGGCATCGGGATGACGTGGGAGCACCCCATCCATCTGTATCTCAAGCGCGCCAAAGCCACGGAGATCGCCCTGGGCACGCCGGGCGACCACCGTGCGGCGCTGGGCTCACTGGCCGGTGTCCCCGGCCCCGAGTGAGGCCAGCAGCAGGTCGGCGAAGTGCCTGCCCACCTGGGCGCCGGTCAGCGGCCCGTCCGCGTGGAACCACGTGCCCAGGTGGTGCACCGAGCCGAAGAAGTAGTCGACGACCAGCTCCGCGGGGACGTGGTCGCTGAAGAGGCCCTGGCGTTGCCCGTCGGCCACGAGCGCGCGGAAGCGCTCGTGGTAGCGGCGGCGCTCGGCGCGCACGCTCTTCTGCGTCTCGGGGGCGAGCAGGTGGTTCGACCTGAAGAAGATCTTGGAGTCGTCGAGGTTCGCGGTCGTCGTCTCCACGACGTCGGCCGCGGCCCGGTGCAGGCGCTGCCTGAGCGTGCCGTCGCCGTCGGCGATCTGCGTCAGGCGGTCCATCTGCATGCGCAGCACCCGGGCGTAGATCTCGTGCAGCAGATCGTCTTTGGAGTCGAAATAGTGATACATGGCGCCCTTGGTGACGCCCGCCGCCGCGACGATCTCCTGCACCGAGGTGCCCTCGAACCCGCGCTCGGCGAACAGCCTGGTCGCCTCGGCCAGCAGCCGCTGTCTGACCGGTTCTTCCTTCACATGGTCCCCCTTGGTCACCGCCTTAGCATACCGACTGGTCGGTTGAACTCATTTGCTGGTCTTGCGGGTACTAATTCCGTCACCTTAGGCTCGCCTTGGTTGAGAGAGGGTATCTCTTGACTGGCGAGGGATCTTCGGCGTGGCAGATCCTGTAATCACAACGACTCTTCGGGGAGTTTGCCGTGCCCGGTGGTGGCTCTATCTACGTGCAGCCCAACGAGAAGTACACAGGGTCGTCCCCGCAGTGGTGGTACGAGAAGTTCTGGCGGGAGGACGCCGAGAACCGGCGCCGTGCCAGATATGTCAAGGCGGGCGTGGGGTTCGTGATCGGGGTCGCCCTCGCGCTGAGGTTCGACCTCACGGGCGCCTCTCCCCTCTTCGGTCTCCTGCTCGCCGGGCTCGTGGCCGGCGGAGACTGGTACCTCGACTGGCGGGCCTTCCACGCGACCGCGGTCTGGCGCGGGGCGCGGCACGGTGAGACGATCACCGGCAAGATGTTGCGCAGGTCGCTGAGCCGGCAGGGCTACCGCGTCCTCGACGGCCGCGCCATCCGCGGCCAGGCCTCCATCGACCATCTGGTGATCGGCCCGGCCGGGGTGTGGATCATCGACAACGAGTCCTGGAGCCCCGACACCGAGATCGCCTGCTACGCCGGGCGGTTGTTCTTCGGCGAGAAATACGGCAGCAAGACCGCCAAGCCGCTGGTCGAGGCCGCTGAGGCGTTCGCCGAGATGCTGACCCGTGAGACCCGCATCCCGGTGACGATCACGCCCATGCTGGCCGTGCACTGCGGCATTCTCCCCAAGACCGGCATCGTGGTCGCCGAAGGGCTCATGCTGCTCAAGCCGCGGCTGGCCGCCAAGGTCGTCAAGGCGGCCGAGGGCGCGGTGTACAACGACGAGCAGATCGAGCTGCTGACCCGGACCGCCGCCAGGGAGCTGCAGCGCGTCTGACGGCTCAGGCCAGTGTCTCGATGAACGCCGTCAGCTGGACGACGTTGCGGCACTCGAACATCGGGACCACGGTCCCGTAGTCGCTTGCCACCGAGTCTCCGGTGTCCCACTGCGGCTTCGGCTCAGGGTTGAGCCAGTAGGCGTGGCGGGACTTGGCGGCCAGCGACTTGAGCACGTCGAGGGCGGGCGGCTGGTAGTTGGAGCGGGCGTCGCCGAGGATGAGCAGCGAGGTCTTCGGGCCGATGGCGTCGCCGTAGCGCTCGGCGAAGCGCTCCAGCGAGTGGCCGTAGTTCGTACGGCCGAAACGCACCATGTCGGCCTCGTTCGCGAGCCTGGTCATGGCCTCGACCACGTCGGCGCCCGGCACGAAGAACTTGGTGATCTCGTCGATCGTGTCCACGAAACCGAACGCGCGCACCTTGGTGAACTGCTCGCGCAGCGCGTACGTGAGCAGCAGCGTGAAGTGGGCGAACGACGAGACCGAGTCGCTGGTGTCGCAGAGGATGACCAGCTCCGGCTTGTGCGGCCGGGGCGGCTTGAAATGAGTCGTCAGCGGCACGCCGCCGCTCTGCAGCGAGGCCCGCATCGTCCGGCGGAAGTCGAGCCTGCCTTTCCTGCCCTTCCTGTGCTTGATCGTCAGCCGGGCGGCCAGGCGTCTGGCCAGCGGATGAACCTCCCTGCGCAGCCTGGCCAGATCGGCCTTCGTGACGCGCAGGAAGTCGACCTGGTCGAGCGGCGGGCGTACGGCCGAGCGGGCGATGCGCTCGATCCCGGAGTCCTCGGCGATGCGGCGGCGCACGTCGGTGGCCACGGCGTCCTCGAAGCGCTTGACGCCGTCGCTGACGCGGCGGCGCGCGTTCCGCTCGGCCAGGCCGCCGCGCTCGTGGCCCTGCAGCACGTTGCGCAGGATGCCGGCCATCAGGGTCTCGGGGGACAGTGCCCGCATGACGCTGTAGGAGAACCAGTTCTGGCGGCCGGGGCCGGCCTGTTGCCGGCCGAAGCGTTCGACCATGGCCTGGGCGAACTCGCGCAGCTCCTGGTCGGCGCCGTCGGTGAGCAGCCCGGCCAGGTAGGCGCGCAACTCGGGGACGGTGGCCTGGGCCGGATCCAGCGCCTGGCCGGTGCGGCCGGCGTGCAGCCCGGTCGTCGAGGCGGGGAACCACAGATCGAACAGCACGTCGAACCCCGGCCGGTAGGCGGGCTTCTTCACCAGCGTCGCCGCGTAGGCGGCGCGCAGCGACTCCCGGTCGGTCAGCTCGATCACCCGCAGCGACTGCGCGGCGTCCAGCCCTTCGGCCACCGACACCGGTATCCCGGCCTCGCGCAGCGCGTGCACGAAGCCGACATGCCGGTCGATCAGGTCAGGCATCCGGCAGCCCCAGCTCCTTGATCGCCCGCGTGTGGTCGGAGGCGTGCTTGAGCACCACGCCGAGCGTCCCCGCCACCGTCGCCTCGTCCAGCTCCGTGCGCCCGAGGGCGAGCAGCGTGTTGGCCCAGTCGACGGTCTCGGCCACGGACGGCGCCTTCTTCAGCTCCATGGCGCGGAGCGTGGCCACGGTCCGCGCGAGCTGCTCGGCCAGGTCGGCGCGGATGCTCGGCACCTGGGCGAGCACGATGTCGCGCTCGCGTTCGGGGGTGGGGTACTCGATGTGCAGGTAGAGGCAGCGCCGCTTGAGCGCCTCCGACAACTCGCGGGTGGCGTTGGAGGTCAGCACGACGTACGGCTTGCGGGTCGCGACGACGGTGCCCAGCTCGGGGATCGTCACCTGGAAGTCGGACAGCAGCTCCAGCAGCAGCCCCTCGACCTCGACGTCGGCCTTGTCGGTCTCGTCGATGAGCAGCACGGTCGGGGTCGCCGACCTGATCGCCTTGAGCAGCGGCCGCTCCAGCAGGAACTCCTCGGTGAAGATGTCGTCGTCGTCGCTGGTGGCCTGGATCCGGAGCAGCTGCTTCTTGTAGTTCCATTCGTACAGGGCGCGTGCCTCGTCGAGCCCTTCGTAGCACTGCAACCTGATCAGCTCGGCGCCGGTGGTCTGGGCCACCGCCTTGGCGAGCTGTGTCTTGCCGACCCCTGCGGGACCTTCGACCAAGAGGGGCTTGCCCAGCGCGCCGGCCAGGAACACGGAGGTGGAGATGGCGTCGTCGGAGAGGTAGTCCACGGCGGCGAGCCGTTCCGTCACGTCGGCGGGCGAGTCGAACATCGATGCTCCTGTCTACAAGGCCGAACTTTATTCTAGCGGCTTGAGCCCGGTTGATACCGATTCGACCAACATGCGGATCGCCGGTATATTCCTACGTGCAGCGCGCCGCTAGCTCAGTTGGTTAGAGCAGCTGACTCTTAATCAGCGGGTCCGGGGTTCGAGTCCCTGGCGGCGCACCACACACCCGATCAGCGCATCCCTTGATCACAAGGGGTGCGCTGGTCGGGTTTCCGGTGTCCTGATTCGTGCCGGTTTCCGCCCGGTGTTCGCTCGAATGTCCGATCGCGTTGATCACGAACGACGTTCGGTGCCACGCTGCCGATGAACCGGGCTGCGTCAGCCTGCCAGTTGGGCGAGGGCCAGTGCGTGCGCCTGGCCGAGGGACTCGGCGGCGGCGCAAGGGACGTCCGGCCGCACACCGGCGCCCTCCCAGTTCGCGCCGGAGACGGGGTTGATGGCGCGGCCGGTGGGGACGGTGGCTTCCAGGTGGGGGTGCACGGTCCAGCCCTTGCACGGGTGCGCGCCGCCGCGGGTGGGCTCGCCGACGACCACGGCGCGCCCGAGCTGCTGCAGGTCGTAGGCCAGTTCCTCAGCGGCGGAGAAGGTGTCGTCGCTGGACAACACGTACAACGGTTTGCTGCCGCCGAAACGCGCGCCGGGAACGTGCGGCAGGCTCCAGGACTGCTCGCTGCGCTCGCCATCGCGCCAGTACATGGTGTTGAGGTGGGTGCGCTCGTTCAGGAGGTAACTGCAGACGAAGGCGACGGTGTCCGGGTCGCCGCCCCGGTTGTGGCGAAGGTCCACGATCAGCGCTCGGGCGCGGGAGGCCAGGGTGAGCGCGGCGCTCAGCGGTTCGGCGGCCCACTCCAGCGGGAACAGCATCGGCGCCAGCTCCACCACGGCGACCCCTCCGTCGAGCAACTCCACCCGGGGCGCACCGCCCAGCGAGCTGTCGAAGTCCCGGCGGATGGATTCCAGGGTGGCCGCGCCCTGCTCGGGGGAGACCGGGTCGGCGTGGTGCTTCAGTCTCAGGTGTTTGTCGTTGTTGACGGACTGCAGGTCCGTGGTGACCAGACGGGCGAGCTCCTCGGCACCGCCGACGTCATAGGCGCCCTCGGCGAGGCGTCGTTGGAGCAGGCCGGCGAGCTGCTCGGCTATCTCAGGGAAGACGTAGTGCTCGGTCAGCAGCCGGGCCGTCTCGTCGATGACAGGGGCAGGCCGAAGATTCGTCAGAGTCGTCATGGCAGGGAGTAGAGCACCGCCCTGACGACAACGTCAAAGGCGCGTCTGGAGGTTCTGTCGGCGGCGGTTGGTATTCATGGCTCATCACGATGATCTCCGACGACGACGATGGAGCCATGAGATGGTCACGGTGACCTTCAGGGACGAGAGCGCGACCGGCCGGCACTTAGCCGAGTTCTCCCTGCCCGACCTGCCCGAGCGCATCTCGGCGCGCGAGCTCGTCCGCCTGCGCGTCCGCGAGGAGGTGGCCCGCCACAACGCCGACCCGGCGGCCCGGTTCAACGGCCTGGTGCGCCCGGTGGCGGCCGAGGTGGAGCTGAACGGTTACCGGATGGGCGGGGGCAGGGTCCGGCGGATCGACTGGGAGCGGCAGGCCGACGTCGCCGAGCGGGCCTTCCAGCACAACGGGTTCCTGCTGCTGGTGGGGGAGCGGCAGATCAGCGACCTGTCGGAGATGATCGATCTGACCGTCGACCCCGTCGTGTCGTTCGTCAAGCTCGTGCCGCTGGTCGGAGGCTGACGTGGGGGTCGTCGACGACTTTTTTCGCGTGAACAGCTATAGCGGCGTGCTGGATCAGTCCGAGCGGGAGTTGTTCGCCCGCCTCGACCAGGGTCACCGGCCCGGCGCGGACGTCACCGAGCGGCGGACGCACGCGCGCTGGACGCAGCTACGGCTCAACCTCGGCGCCAGGGGCGGGCACGACCATGACCCCGAACTGCTGGCGGCCGTGCGTGACGTGGCCCGCGAGGACCTCCCGTGGACCGTCGAGGACGCGAGTTTCCTCTGGTGGGCCGCCAACACGCTGATGGTCTCGCTGCACACCAACTACGCGGAGCTCTATCGGATCCCGCTGGCCGCCATCGAGGCGATCGACTACCCCGGACGGCGCCGCGTCCTGAAGTCCTCGCTGGGCTGGTATCGCAAGTGGCACCGGCCGGTGTGGGAAGCACTGCACGAGCGGCTGACAGAGGTGCTCACCGAGCCGCCGGAGAACGGTCCGGCCGGCCTCGTGCGCATGCTGGCCGGGGACTTCGATCCCATCGCCCGCGTCATGGCCGAGGAGTATGGCCCGCGCCTGGCCGCTCCCGCCGTCCTGCCGCTGCTGAAGCACTGGATGGCGTCGAAAGCCACGAAACCCAGTGAGAAGTGGCTGGAACGCACCCAGAAGCTGCTGACGGACGACGCGATCGAGCTGGTCCGCGAGATCCTCACCCGGGTGGCGGCGCACCGGGAGACGGCCGAGCGCCGCCTGAGCGCCGGCCACGAGTGGGAGAGCACGGTCTTCCTCGACGAGCAGACCGTCCTGCCGGTGCGCGCCATGGTGTGGACCTGCGGGGTCATCGACCGGCCCTGGGTGCACGGGCTGCTCGGCGATGTCGCGGTGACCTGCGGCGTCGGGATGGGCGGCACGGGGGCCAACTGCCGCAGCGAGAAGATCGCCACCGCCGCCGTCAGCGCGCTGGCCCGCCGAGGCGGTCTCGACATCGTGGCCGTGCTGGCCAGGATCCAGGTCAAGGTACGCCGGAAGTCCGTGCTGGCCAAGGTGGCGGACACCCTGGACACCGTGGCCGCGCAGGCGGGGCTGAGCCCCGAGCAACTGCTGGACCGTACGGTGCCGACGTTCGGGCTGGGCCAGGACGGGGCGCGGACGGAGCGGGCCGGCGACTACACGGTGTGTCTGCGCGCCGAGGGCCCGGCGCTGACCTTCGTCAACCCCGCCGGGCGCGTCCTGCGGGCGGCGCCGCAGGCCGTCCGCAAGGAGCCGGCGGTGGCCGAGCTCAAGGCCACGCTGAAGGAGCTGAGGCAGGCGCTGCCGGCCGAGCGGTTCCGGCTGGAGCGGGCGCTGATCGAGGACCGGTTGTGGCGCTGGCGGCACGTCGTCGAGTTCTTCCTGGACCATCCGGTCACCGGCCTGTACGCGCGCAACCTGATCTGGCAGATCCTGCAAGGCCCGGCCGGGCTGCCGGTCAGGACCGAGACCGGCTGGGAGCTCACCGACCCGCTCGGCCGCCGCATCCAGCCCTACCCCGACACGCCCGTCCAGCTCTGGCACCCGATCCGCGAGACGGCCGGCGACGTGCGGGCCTGGCGCGATCACCTGCTGGAGCGGGGGGTGCGCCAGCCGTACAAACAGGCTTTCCGCGAGGTCTACCTGCTCACCCCGGCAGAGGAGGGCACCGGCGCCTACTCGGGCCGCTTCGCCGGCCACGTGCTGCGTTATGGCCAGGCCAAGGCGCTGCTGAGCCAGCGCGGCTGGACAGACCTGTCGATCGGCCACTGGGACTACGCAGGCGGCGCCGACCAGGGGGAGGCCGTCAAGGAGCTGAACGGCTGGCAGGCCCGCTGGGGGATGCACATCGCCGGCGATCCGCACGACGACGGGTGGGGCGCGGCCTCCTCCTGCACCTCCGGCACGATCCGCTTCTCCGGGCCCACCGGAGCGGCGCTGATGACCGAGGTGCCGCCGATGGTGTTGTCGGAGGTGCTGCGCGACTGCGACCTGGCCGTGGGGGTCGCCTCGATGGGGCTCGACCAGCAGGCGGCCGGCGGTCATGAGGACTACTGGCAGTCGTACGGGTTCGGGGAGCTCCTGGAGACGGCGCAGATGCGGCGGGACGCGCTGGTCAGGCTGCTGCCCCGGCTGAAGATCGCCGACCGGGCGGAGCTGACGGATCGGTTCCTGCGGGTGCGCGGGGAACTGCGCACGTACAAGATCCATTTGGGGTCGGGGAACATCCTGATGGAGCCGAACGACGCCTACCTGTGCATCGTCCCGGGCGGCAAGCGCGCCGCGCAGTCGGTGTTCCTGCCGTTCGAGGAGGACGGCGGGATGTTGTCGATCATCCTGTCCAAGGCGTTCCTGCTGGCGGATGACACGGCGATCACCGATCCCAGCATCACCCGTCAGCTCGTCAGTTAGTGGGGCGGGCGCCGGCGGCGGTGCAGGGCCAGGCCGGTGGTCGAGACGAGGATCAGCATGGAGCCCGTCAGCATCACCATCCGCCCGTCGGGGCCGGCTTCCCCGCCGCCTCCGGTCTGCACACCGCCCTCGGGGGTCTGGGTGATGGTCGGGGTCGGCTCCGGGTCGGGGCTTTCCGAGGCGGCCGGGTCCGGGTCGGCCGGGTCCGGGTCGGCTGGGCCGCCTGTTCCAGGGACGGTGAGGGGGTGCTCGGTGAGGGCTGCCCCGTCCGAGATCTCGCACTCGATCAGGGGTTGCTGAGGGGTGGGGCCGAAGTTGATGGCGGCCGCGTGCACGGTGCCCTGGTCCTCACTGTTCGCCTTGGTCTTGAGCTGGACCGGCGTGGCCGGGAGCGGGATGGGGCCACCCGGGGTGATGGTGCCGACCGGGGCCACTCCGGTGGCGGAGGTCAGGCCGGGGTAGCCGCTGATGCCGGCGTAGGCGTACAGGTTGATTTCGCCGTCCAGGCCGGTGGCGGGTGCCTTGAGTTCGGAGCCCGTGACGTACGAGCCTTGCCAGCCGATGGCCATCTCCACGCCCACGATGGCGTCGGTGGGGACGGTCAGCTCGATGGTGACCTTGATGTTCTGCGTCTCGCCGGCCGCGGTGGTGCACTCGTAGGGCACGACGTCGGCGGCGGCGTGTGCGGGCTGGGGCAGGAGGAGCACGGAGGCGGCTAAGACCATCAAACGGACGCGCACAGAGGCCCCCTTTGCTACGGATGAGGCATATGAGGGACGTCGCGCGTCGCCGTTGGGTTGACACCGCTGTCCACATCCGGACAACCCCGCTCGGAAGCTTTTGCTCCGACGGTCTGCGGACCCTGCAGCGATGTATCTATAGTCCTGCGACGGAGCCTTTTGAAAGGCCCCCCTACGCCGCCTGGCTTTCGCGCTCGATGCCGACGTCCGTCTCACGTCCGGGCATGATCTTGGGTCGCTCTCGTTCGAGGCGAGCGCGGCATAGCAGGCTCTGCGGCGTTACGTCAGTGGCGGGGCGTGTAGGGCGGGGCGGTCGTCCGGTCGGCGTCGGGCCAGCGGCGGCGGAGGGTGTCGGCTGCCCGGCGGGCCCAGCCGGTGAGGTGGGGCAGCGCGTGGTGGGACTCGGCGGTGCGGGCGGTGGCTTCCAGGGCGGCGATGAGTTGCGGGCGGCTGTCGTCGCCCGGTACGCGGGCGTCGAGAGCGGGGAGCCGGCCGAGGCGGAGAAGGGCGAAGCGGACGCAGGCCGCTGCCAGCCCGAAGCCGTACCGCCGGTCGTCCTCGGCCTCGGGTACGCCGGCGGCCAGCGCACGGCGGTAGTGATCGGCGATCGACGGGTCGACCGACAACCAGGCGGGGCCGGGGACGTGCAGGCAGACGGCGTCGTTGAGGGCGTGCGTGTAGCCGGCGAACTCGAAGTCGATGAGGCGGGGGTCCGGAGCGCCGCATTCGTGCACGAGGACGTTGTTCGCTTCCGGGTCGCCGTTGCTGAGGGCCAGGAACGGGCCCGGCGCGGCCAGTTCGTCCAGGGCGGCGGTCAGCTCGGTCTCGGCTCGGCCGGTGATGGGCGCGCCCAGGACGGCGGCCTGCGCGCGGGCCTCGTCCATAGGTGAGACGACGGGATGATCGGGTCCGAGGGCCGCCCGGCGGGCGTGGTAGAGCGCGGCCCGGCCTGCGGTGACGGCGTTGAGCTCGCCGCGTACACGGGCGAAGGCCGCCAGGCGGTCCATGTGCGCGGGCGCGCCTTGAGCGCGTAACAAGCGGTCGAGCGCAGTGCGGGGAGCAAGGTCCTCCAGGACCAGGAGCTCGGCCGACGGGTCGGCGGCGATGACGCGTGGGGCCAGGCTCAGGGCGAGGTCGTCGGAGAGGAAACGGAGGGCGGCCGACTCGGTGCGGTGGCGCCATGACGTGGGATATCCGGGGCCGGGGTGGGGGCGCATCCATTTGACGATCACCCGGTCGGGATGGCCTTGCAAACGTGCTCGGGCGACGGCCCAGGGCGTCAGGTGCTGCCACTCGGTGATGGTGACCGGTGCGGCGTGATGGCGGGAGAGCAGCGATTCCGCTTCGGCGAGCCGGCCGGCGGCTTCTGTGGGCACCCGCGCAGCATAGGGAAGACCCTCAGCCGGGGTGGCGAGTCCGAAATAGGCGGACTCGATCGGGGGCCGGGTGAGGTCCTGTGGGCGTCCCGCCAATGTCGTACGGCCCTCCAGCAGGCACTGCACCCTGGTCGCCACCCGGAGCACGGTGGCGGTGGACGGCGGCATGAGCATGTAGTGCCATGCGCCGTCAGCGCGGGTGATAGTTGAGCGTCCCGAGGGGCCAATGCGTGGACAGCCAGGCTGTCACGGCTTCATACAGGGGCACGTCCAGCTCGGCTCGGTCGGCCCGGACCCAGGAGGACACGTCGGCGTCGTGGCCGTCGCTGTGGGAGGGATAGATGTAGACGCATCCGATCACCTCGTCGGCCGGCGGCTCCAGGACGGTGTAGGTGAATCCGCGGCGCTGAGCGAAGTCGTTCGCGTGGCGCCGCAGGTCGGCGAGGTTCGCCTCCAGGGTCATGCCGCCCACGGGAGGCCATTTTCCGTCAGGGAAGCCCGGGGTGGCGCGGACGTGCTCGATGCTGCTGGTCCAGGCGGCGTGGTCGGCGGCGTTGTGCTGGGGTCCCAGGGGTTCCAGACGGAACCGCGGGGTGACCAGGGACGGGGGGACGGCGAAGTCGTCGGGGACGAAGGCATGGTCGCTCATGAGGCCGAGGCTATGAGGCCGAGCCCATGGGCCGCATCCGGATTGATCCCGCCCCTCACCAAAGGCTGGGACGGGTGTGGATTCTCGCCCAGACTCGGTGGCCCACCGCGTCGTCGCCTTCGTAGCCGACCTGATCGGCGACCGTGGCGACGATCACGAGGCCGCGTCCGTGCTCGGCGTCGAAAGCGCGCGCAAGGGCGAGGCGTCCCCTCGGGTCATGGCGCTCATGCTGGTCAGAGAGGCCTGGACCACGGCTCTGCGGGCGGGCCCGGCGAAGACCCCCGACCCGCACACCGCCACGCGGATCGAGCGGCTGATCGGGGAGGCGGAGCAGGCGTACGCGCACGGCAGGACCGATCGTGATCCGCATTGGATCGAGAACTACGATGAGCCCGAGCTGGGTGCGGAGATCGGCACGACCTGCAACCTGCTGGGTGCGTACGACCGAGGGGCCGCGAACGCCGAGCACGCGGTCCGGGAGTTCGCCGTGTCACGTCCCAGATCCGCCCAGCTCAACCGCCTCGCCGCCGCCGACGCCTACCTGGGCGGACGAGAGCTGGAGCAGGCCCTCCACAGCGTGCGGTCAGCGGTTCCGGTGGCCGCTGACCTGGCCTCCGCACGCCTCGTCGAGAGCATCCGGCAGTTCGACAGGCGGTTGCGGCCGTACGAGGGCACCGTCCAGGTGCGGGAGTTCCGCGCGTACCTGCACCAGCAGCTCGCCTCCTGAGCCGAACGGTCGTCAGAGAACGGCGTCGCCTTGGCGATTCGCCGGCGGGTGGGCCGGTGAGAGGAGCAGCTTGCCGAACGGGAGGGTGCGCAGGGCGCGGAGACGTTCGGTGGCGTGCGGGTGGCCGTGGTCGGCGGCGAGCCGATAGTAAAACCTGGCGATGTCGAGCTTGGCCGGGCCCTCCTGCTCGTAGGCCTGGCCGTAGGCGAAGGACACGTTCGCCGCGAACTCGATGGGGCGCTGGGTGCCCGACAGGGCTTGGGCCTCCGGGTGATGTTTCTGGACGGCGGCGTGGATCCAGTAGCGGGCTTCCGCCGATGCGCCGGTCAGCAAGTGGATGATCGTCAGACGGTAGGCGGACTCGGCGTCACCGTCGGCCGCCAGGCGGACCAGGCGCGCGATGGTCCTGGTGGTGCGCCGCTCGGCCTCGTCGGCGGGTGTGCGGTAGAGGTCGTACGACCCGGTGGCCGCGGGCCGGGTCTGGTCGTTCCTGGCGGCGCGCCAGCGGGCCTGCCACTGCTCCACCGTGCCGAGGGCGTCCGTGGGCAGGCCGTGCTGCTGGGCGTGGAGCCGGCAGACCATCACGAAGGAGACGACCAGGCTCCAGTCGGGCAGGCGTTCCCGCTTGCCGTTGAGGATGTCGCTGACCGTGCTCCCCGGCAGTTCCTTGGGGATGTCCGGCGCGCGTGACAACCGTTGCATCGTGGAATAGCTGGGCTGGCCAGCGGATTCGCGCAGCTCTATGAGCGCGGCTATGAAGGCGGAATGGGATCCGGCCCTGAGAGTTTCAGTCATCGTCCTGGGGGAGTTGGAAGGTCAACTAGCTGGTCATCGCCATATTTCCAGAAATAGTCCGGTAAGCCAGGACACTTGGAAGATTCCATCTCATCCGGTCGCTGTGGCCCCTGCACCTGATCGCCATCCCATCTGCCACAAGAGTAGAGGCGGGTGCCGGTTCGGGCAGCTAGCTGGTCTTATGTCGCTATTGGCGGCGCTACAGCCGGATGATTCCGCATGAATCCGGACGAGGTCGGAAGATCGCGGAGGTTTGCCTCCTGACATTTCACTTCGGTCTTGTACGGCTCCGTCCGAACACGCCGGAACCACTGGCCGACGGCCTTTCGCAGACTGCAGGGTTGGCCGCATTCATCGCTGCCGCTCCCGGAGGCCACTGCCCCATGCCGTTACTCACGGCTCGCCCGTCAAGCATCGTGTACTGCGCCGACGCCCACTGCCCGGCGGACGAGCGCCTGCTGGTCACGCTCTTGACGACCTGGGTGCTCGCGACGGGACGCCCGCCGCCCGCCGTACGCCCCGACGACCTCACCCCCGAAGAGCTCATCGACTTCTGGGCCGACGACCACACGTGACGAAAGAGGACCCATGTTCACCACCCACCAGTTGCTCACGCTCACTCTGGCGATCACGATCGCCGCGATCACCTGCGCACTCGTCCTGGCCGCCGGCGCGGATTGGCCGAGCGCTCTGCTCAGCGGCGGCGGCGCGGGCGGGGCGACGCTGGCGAGCCTGCCCAAACTGCTGAACCGGCGCGACCCGTAGGAGACTCGCCGGTCGGGCCGTGCCGGGAAATGGCCACCGAACTCGTCTCTGCCACACGGTTTGTCGGTGCCGGGTGGGAGAATGAGCGGCATGACGATCGACCTCGCCACCCTGCTGGGCGACCAGGAGAGCATGGTCCTGGAGTTCAAGCAGTCCGCTGCCAACCCCAGCCGCATCGGGCAGACCATCTGCGCCTTCGCCAATGACCTGTGCGGACGGGGCGGCGGGGACATTCTCATCGGGGTCGACGACAAGGGCAACCGGTTCCGCATGTCAGGGCAGGCGACAAGGACTTGCTGAAGCTGGCCGACTTCCGCGACAGCGGGCAAATTCTCGACCGGCCGTGCCTGACGGTGGAGCGGGCGGTTTTCAAGGGCGAGACGGTGATCCGCATCCGGGTCAAGGCGTCGGCGACGCCGCCGGTCCGCTATGACGGGGTCGTCTGGGTGCGGCCGGGGCCCACGACGCGTAAGGCCAACCGCGATGACGAGCGCGTGCTCGCCGAACGCCGCAGGGCTCTTGATGGCCCTCTCGACGGCCGGGCTGTTCCAGGAAGCACGGTGGAAGACCTCGATCTGACGCTCTTCCGCTCCACCTACCTGCCGTCGGTGGTCGCGCCCGAAGTGATCGAGGAGAACGGGAGACCGGAGCCACAGCAGCTCAACAGCCTGCGCATGACCGACCAGACGGGCACGCCGACCGTGCTCGGCCTGCTGGTTCTCGGCTATGACCCCAGTGCTTTCGTCCCCGGCGCCTACCTTCAGTTCGTCAGGTACGACGATGTGGACGTCGGTGCCGCGATCATTGACGAGCAGGAGTTGCGCCACAATGTGGTCGACCTCGCTGAGCGTCTCGAAGTGCTGCTCAAGGGGCATCTCCACACCAGGGTCGTCGAGGAAACGGGTTTCAGGGAGCGCCATCAGCCTGACTATCCACTGGCCGGGTTGCGAGAGGTCTGCATGAACTCTGTGATGCACCGCAACTATGAGACGTCGAACGCGCCCATCCGCGTCTTGTGGTTCTCCGACCGTGTGGAGGTGTCCAATCCGGGCGGTCCGTACGGGCAGGTCCGGGCCGACAACTTCGACCGGGTGAACGACTATCGGAATCCATCCGTGGCCGCGGCGATGAAGTCCCTCGGTTACGTCAATCGCTTCGGCCGGGGCATCACCCGGATTCAGATGGAGCTTGGTCGCAATGGAAACCCGCCGGCGGAATTTCGAGTTGACGAAACATCGTGGTCAGTGACATTGAGGAAAGCTAAATGATCTCGATCGCGCTCTTCAACAACAAGGGCGGCGTCGGAAAGACCACACTCACCTATCATCTGGCGCACATGATGCAGCGCCTCGGGCACGCGGTGCTGGCCGTGGATCTCGATCCGCAGGCCAATCTCACCGCGGCGTTCTTGGAAGAGGACGAGTTGGTGACGCTCTGGGCCGAGCCGGAGACGCCGGAGCTGTATCCGCTCTTCGGGCGGGTGAGCGAAGAGAACGGCACGGTGGCGGCGTCCGTCCGGCCCATCATGGAAGGGCTGGGTGACGTCCAACTCTTCGAACCCACCAAAATCCTCCCGGGTCTCTGGCTCGTTCCAGGTGACCTCGAGCTCAGCGCGTTCGAGGACCGGCTCTCCGCCGCCTGGCCGCTCTGCTTCACCGGAGACCAAGCAGCCCTGCGCACGACGACGGCCTTCCACCGGGTGATCGAGGATGCCGCACGGCAGGTGGAGGCGGACATCGTGCTCATCGACGTCGGACCCAACCTGGGGGCGATCAACCGGGCGGCGCTGCTGGCGGCAGACACGGTCGTGATGCCGCTGGCCGCCGACCTCTTCTCGCTGCGTGGCCTGCGCAATCTGGGGCCGACCCTGCGCCATTGGCGAACGACGTGGCAAGAGACGGTGCTGCCCAAGGTGCCGGCGAGCATTTCGGCTCCTTCCGGGTCGATGCGTCCCCTGGGTTATGTGATCATGCAGCCGACCATGCGGCTGGATCGGCCGGTCAAGGCGTACCACCGGTGGTTGGAGCGGATCCCCAAGGTTTTCGCGGACGCGGTGATCGCCAACGTCTCCGCATCGCACGGCCGCTCTCATGAGATCGCCACCATGCGCAATTACCAGAGCCTGATGCCGCTCGCGCATGACGCCAGGAAGCCGATGTTCGATCTGAAAGCGGCCGACGGTGCGCTGGGCAGCACGCAAGCCTATGTGCACAAGTGCCGCACCGAATTCAAGCACCTTGCTGAAAATGTCCTCGAACGCCTGGACCAGATACGCGAGACGCCGACCGTAGATGACGGGGGACGCCGATTCTACGGCTGACGGTTCGGGCCCACCGCAGTGTTCGTCGCGTGCTCGCGGACCTCAAGTGACGCAGCCCGTGGGCGGGGCGGCGGGCTCGTTCGCCCAGCGCAGCTCGCAGCCGGAGGTCACCGTCGGGAACCAGCTCCGCAGCCCGCCACCGAGCTCCAGCGCGGTGGCCACCCCTTCGAGCATCGCGGCGTGGGACGGCCAGCCCATCGGGCCGTCGTAACGCAGCGGCCGGCCGGACTCGGCCTCGCCCACGCGCCCGGTGCGCAGGTTGACGAAGAGGTTCTGGCCGCTTGCGGTGGTGCCGATCGGGAGCAGGCTGCCGTGCCAGTGGCCGGTCTCGTCGTTCGCCAGCTTCGGGTCGCCGCGCATGACCAGGGTCTGGCAGTTGCTCGCGTTGATGTAGCCGATGTCGGAGACCCCCAGGAGGCCGTACGAGCCGGGGAGCTGAAAGTTGTCGCCCAGGTTGCCTTCGGCTCCGTTGTGGCGGAGGTAGGAGGCGTACAGTTCATCGGGTAGTCGCACGCCGCCGGTGGCCTCCCGCCGGGCCAGGAGCTGCGGCTCCGCGCCGGGGCTCAGCTTGCGCAGGGTGGCCGGGGCGTGTGTGCCGAGCCAGCCTTCGATCCGCTCCCACGCCCGGCCGACCCGCGCCGCCACGGCCGGGTCGGGCGTGCGCTCCGGGTAACGGGGCATCGGCCCGTCGAGCGTGGCCATCGGCTCGTCGGGCCCTTCGCCGAAGTAGACGGGTGAACAACCGACGGCGCGGGCCTCGGCGGGCGTGAAAGCCCTGGTCCTCATGGCCGCGTCCACTTCGGGGTCTCCGCACGAGATCACGTTGCCCACGAAGCCGCAGAATCTGCGCTCGGCGACCGGACCACTGGCGACCAGCGCGCCCGCCAGCAGAACGGACGCGAGCCCCAGCCGGACCGTACGCCACGCAGGTAAGCCGATCATGAGCGGCACCTTACGGCACCCGCCCGACAAAACGATCATTGGCTCAAGGGCAGTGGTGGGCACAGTCGCCCCATCGGTCGAGGACCCGAGCTCAGCTCAGCAGACCGAGATATTGGGCCGGGCGGCCTTGGACTTGAGTCAGCAGATCCTCGTCCAGTGTGCCGGTGCGATCCTCCAGAGCGGACTTCGTGAGAGGTTGTATCGCCGGGATGCGGATCCAGCATTTTTTGACCACGCCACCTTGGCCCTTGGCCAACTGCACGTCGAATCGAGTGCGCCGCGAGGTGGAGCCGGAGATGGGACAAGCTAGGACAAACGGCCAGCCGGGATCGCCGTTGGATGCCGCACTGGTGACCACGACCACGGGACGGCGCTCGTCGTGGACCACGCGTTCCTCTTCGGGGATGAGACGGAGCGTCTTGTCGCTGACGAGATAGACACCGCCGGAAATGTAGGGGCCCGGCACTACTCCTCCAAGAGGCGGCGGGTCGCCTCCGCACGGTGTTCGCCGAGTTGCCGGCTCTCTTCGATGAGATCGTCGATGCCACCAGGCTCGTCATCGGGCAAGGGGTTGCGCGCAGCCCAGTAACGCAAGCGGGTCAAACCGGAGCCTAGGTCGGGTAGCGGGGGACCACCGGCGAGGTCAAGGCGTACTTCACGTTGGCGTTGTTTGATCGCGGCCTGCATCGGAGCCGTCTGGTAGGTGAGGTCACGTAGTTGGCCTGCCGACCATCTCCCATAGTCCGCCAGGACGCCGTCGACGATCCTGGCGAATGCGGCGTCGATGACCATGTGTGGAGCGTCCACCAGGTGGATGACGCACTCGCGGTAGCCGGCGAAGGGATCGGCGCCCTCCTCGACGAGAAGGACGCCGGCTTCACGGAGGTCACGCTCGACCTCGCCGAGACGATGGCTGTGCGGGCCGTAATGGCGCCAACGCCACTCCACTCCGGAGCCGGGAGGCAAGCCTTGCTCGACGGCACGGAGATCGGCCAGATAGAGGAGCTTGGTGAGCTTGGTGCGGTTGACTCGCATGCCGCTGGCCCGAGCGGTCGCCAAAAGGTAGGCGATGACACCCGCGGGACCGCGAAGGGACACAGCGTCCGACACGTCTTCCAGTGTAGGCACGGAGCTCCTCATCGCCGCTCATCCCCTCTCCCCATTTTTTCGAATACACATTCTATAATAGCTCTCTGTTATCTGAAACGCTACCCTCTGTTGCCTTCGTGTGTCCGGCGATCAGGGCACCTAAGGTGGCGTCATGGGCTTCATCGTCACCACAGGTGCCAGTGGCCGGCTCGGTGGGCGGATCGCCGCGCTGCTCTCCCAAGCCGGAGCCGAGCAGCGGCTGGTCTCCCGGCACGCGGACCGTGTCGCCCCCCTCCCCGGCGCCGGTGCCGTCAGCGCCGACTACGGTGACCCGGCCGCGGTGCGCCAGGCGCTGGACGGTGCCTCGACCGTGCTGTTCGTGTCCGCGTCGGAGAGCGCCGACCGCCTTGACCGGCACCGGACCTTCGTCGAAGCCGCCCGCGATGCCCGCGTGACGCACCTCGTCTACATCTCCTTCTACGGCGCCGCCCCCGACGCCACGTTCACACTGGCGCGCGACCACTGGGCCACCGAGCAGCACATCCGCGGCAGCGGCCTGCCCTTCACCTTCCTGCGCGACAACCTGTACGCCGACTTCCTGCCCGGCATGGCAGACGACGACGGCGTGATCAGGGGTCCGGCGGGGCAGGGGCGGGTCGCGGCCGTGGCCCAGGACGACATCGCCGCGGCGGCGGCCACGGTGCTGCTGGACCCGGGAGCGCACGAAGGGGCGACGTACGACCTCACCGGCCCGCAGGCGCTGACGCTGGAGGAGGTCGCCGCCACGTTGAGCGCGACGACCGGGCGGAGCGTCACCTACCACGATGAGAGCGTCGAAGAGGCCTATGAGTCGCGCCGGCGCTACGACGCGCCCGGCTGGCAGGTCGATGCCTGGGTGTCCACCTATCTGGCCATCGCCGCGGGTGAGCTCGAAGGAGTCAGCGATGCGGTGCCCGCTCTCACCGGCAGACCGGCGACGACGTTCGGGGAACTGGCCAGACGCACCCCTTGACCGCCACTACGCTCCCGGTCAATGACGACGGGACACCGCTGAAGACCAGCTGCGAGGCCGGAGTCACCGATATCCACGATGTGGCCCTGGCCTGCGGCAACCGCATCGCCAAGCGTAAGCAGGAACCGTCACCTCATGTTCACCACTCGCCGTAGCAGGCTCAGTATCATCCTTGGGCTTCTGCTGCTGGTAGCCGTCGCCATCCTCTTCGCAACCGTGCGGATCAACCTACCGCGCTGGTGGCGGATCGCGGAGGTGCAACCGCTGGCCGACGGACGTACTCTGCGCGTGGAACTGATGTTCAGCAAGCCGAGGCCCGATGGCACCTTCTGCCAGCGAGTGGTGGACACGGCAGTGGAAGAGACCGCCGCTCTGGTGACAGTGGGCGTACAGGTCTACAACGAGTGCGCTCCCTCGTTGTCCTGGGGAACGGTGCGAGGTTCGGGGGTTGGTCATCCATACGCCGTGGATGTTCGACTGCGTGCTCCGCTTGGAGGACGACTCATCGTCGAAAGGGAAAGCGGACGCCACCTCCGCTTCTAGGAGAATCCGCGCGCTCCACGATGTGTCCGTCCCGGAAATGTCGGAGGCGGCGCGTACGTTCGCTGCAGAGCTCGTGGAGGCAAACAGGAGGGGGCTGCTCGATGGCTGGGTCCACTCAGTCTTCGCCGTCGCACGCACGCGAAACGCCGTCGCACGCACGCGAAACGGTGAACAGGCGCGCCCTGTTGACCACCCGCCAAGGAGACGAGCTGGGCTGGGTGCCAGAAGGCTGCAGTCCGTTTCGCGGCGCGGCATGGGCCACCTCAGGGTGACCGTACGACCTGAGGTTGAGCGCAGGTGCGTGTAGCAGGCCGTGCCGTGCGTGTCCTGGCCGGACACGGGCGCCGACGTTCGGGGAACTGGCCGGACGCACCCCTCGACCGCCACTACGCTCCCATTGACGGGCATGTGTGGGGGCGGAGGGATTCGTGACGGTCAACGGGGCGGCGAGCCGGGAGGCCACCGATCAGGCGGAAGTGGCCGGTGAGGTGGTCGGCCGGGTGCTCGGCACACAGGCGGCCTCGCCGCTGTCCTTCTGGGTCGGTCTGGAGCAGGGCAAGGTCCTGCAGCTGGACGACGTCGTGGTGACCAGGCGCGACGTGCCGGGCTACGGCATGGTGCTGGTCGCGGGCGTGGTGACGACCGTGGAGGCCAGGCACGAGGGCGCCGCCTACGACTCCGACGTCTTCCTCATCGCCGACGGCGCGCTGCCCGCCGCCGTGATCGAGGTGGCCGAAGTGCGGGTGACCAGGGTCGAGCCGGAGGTGTTCGTGCCGCCGCTGCCCGGCTCCAAGGTCTACCTGGCCGGTGCGGGCGACCGCGACCAGGCGCTCTACTTCGACGTGATGGACCGGCGCATCCCCATCGGCCTGGGCCGCGACGGCCTGCCTCTCTACGTCAACTTCGACTTCCTCGACGGCACCCGTGGCGCGCACGTGTCGATCTCCGGCGTGTCGGGCGTGGCCACCAAGACCTCGTTCGCGACCTTCCTGCTCTACTCGATCTTCAACTCGGGGGTGCTGGAGGGTGAGGCGGCCAACACCAAGGCGCTCATCTTCTCGGTCAAGGGCGAGGACCTGCTCTTCCTCGACCACGACAACGTCCGGCTCGACGAGAAGGCCCGCGGCGTCTACGCCAGGCTGGGCCTGCCCGCGCGGCCGTTCGGCAGCGTCCACGTCTTCGCCCCGCCCCGGCCGAACGACCCCAACGGGGTGCCGCACGTCGCCGCGCGCACCCAGGGGGTCAGCGCCTTCTACTGGACGCTGGTCGAGTTCTGCGAGGACGAGCTGCTGCGGTTCGTCTTCGCCGACGCCGACGACGAGCGGGCCGGATACTCGCTGCTGGTGGGGACGGTCGCCGCCCGGCTGAAGGCGTGGGCGGAGCCGGTGGGCGACGGCGGCGCGATCAGGGTGCAGGGCACCACCTGCCGTACCTTCTCCGACCTGGTCGAGCTGCTGTCCGACCAGCTCCAGGACGAGGGCAGCCGCCAGCAGTGGACCGGCGCGCAGACCCCGCTCGGCACCGTCAACGCGTTCCTGCGCAGGCTGCGCAGCGCCGTGCGCCCGCTGTCCCCGATCGTCCGCGGCGACCTGCCGTTCTACCGCAACCACTCCGTCAAGACCTCCGACGCGCAGGTCTCGATCGTGGACCTGCACAACCTGCCGGAGCGGGCGCAGCGGTTCGTGGTCGGCGTGGTGCTGCGCGGGGAGTTCCACCGCAAGGAGTCCTCGGGCACGGCCAGGCCGCTGCTGTTCGTGGTGCTCGACGAGCTGAACAAGTACGCGCCGCGCGAGGGCGACTCCCCGATCAAGGAGATCCTGCTCGACGTCGCCGAGCGGGGGCGCTCGCTGGGCGTGATCCTCATCGGCGCTCAGCAGACCGCCTCCGAGGTGGAGCGCCGCATCGTCTCCAACAGCGCCGTACGCGTCGCCGGCCGCCTGGACCCGGCCGAGGCCGCCAGGTCCGAGTACGGCTGGCTGCCCACGGCCGTGCGCGAACGCGCCACGATCGCCAAGCCGGGCACCATGTTCGTGGCGCAGCCGGAGATCCCGGTGCCGCTGGCCGTCGCGTTCCCGTTCCCGGCCTGGGCGACGCGGCCGGCGGAGGCGGCGACCCCGGCGGTCCAGGGGAGCAGGGCCCCGGCGGACCCGTTCCAGGGGCTGCCCGGCGTCGAAGACGACATCCCGCCGTTCTGATCCTGGGGGTTCAGTGAAGATCCTGCACACCGCGGACTGGCACGTGGGCAAGGTGCTCAAGGGGCGGCCCCGCATCGAGGAGCATCGCGCCGTGCTGCGCGAGCTCTACGCCGCCGCCCGTACGCACGACGTGGACGCCGTCATCGTGGCCGGGGACCTCTTCGACACCTCGGCCCCCACGCCCGAGGCCCAGTCGCTGGTGCTGAACGCCCTCATGGCCCTGCGCGGCGACGGCCGCGACGTCATCGTGCTGGCGGGCAACCACGACAACCCCCAGCTCCTGGAGGTCTACCGGCCGGTGCTCGGCAAGCTCGGCATGCACGTCGTCGGCGCCTTCCGCCGCCCCGACGCGGGCGGCACGCTGGCCTTCACCGCGCGTTCCGGCGAGCCGGTGCGCCTGGCCGTGCTGCCGTTCCTGTCCCACCGCTACGTCGTACGCGCCGCCGAGGTATTGACCGGCGGCGCCGCCGACCACAACCGCGACTACGCCGCCCGGATCTCCGAGCTGATGGGCGCGCTGACCGCCGGCTTCGAGAACGACACCGTCAACCTGGTCACCACGCACGGCACCCTGCCCGGCGGCGCGCTCGGCGGCGGCGAGCGGGAGGCCCAGTCGATCTTCTCCTACTACTTCGAGCCGACCGCGTTCCCGCCTGCCACCCAGTACGCCGCCCTCGGCCACCTGCACCGCCGCCAGCAGATCCCCGGCCCCTGCCCGATCTGGTACAGCGGCTCGCCCATCGCCGTCGACTTCGGCGAGGAGGGCAACACCCCGGGCGCGCTGCTGGTTGAGGTCGAGCCGGGCCGCCCCGCGGTGGTGCGGGAGCTGACGTTCGCCTCCGCTCGCAAGCTGCGGACGGTACGCGGCACGCTGGAGCAGCTCGAAGGGCTGGAGCCGGGAGACGACTGGCTCAAGGTCATCGTGGAGGAGAAACCCCGGGTCGGCCTGGCCGACGACGTACGCGACCTGCTGCCCGGCTCCGTCGACGTCATGCTGGACGAGCGGTTCCGCCCGGTGCCCGCCACCCGGAAGGGCGGCACGGCCGGCCGCAGCCCGCGCGAGCTGTTCCGCGAGTATCTGACGGCCACCGGACGCCACGACGAGCAGGTGGCCACGCTGTTCGACCGGCTCTACGACGAGGTGACGAGCTGATGCGCCCGCTGTTGCTGCACCTCGACCACTTCGGCAGCTTCCGCGAGCCGGTGAGCGTCGACTTCTCCGACATCGAATACTTCGCCCTGGTCGGGCCGACCGGCGCGGGCAAGAGCACGATCATCGACGCGATCTGCTTCGCCCTGTACGGCACGGTGCCCCGCTGGGGCAAGGAGAACGTGATCGCGCACGCCCTGGCGCCCTCGGCGAGCTCCGGCAAGGTGGCGCTGGTGTTCGAGAGCGACGGGCGGCGCTACGGCGTGGTCCGGTCCATGGTGCGCGACGCCAAGGGCGCGGTGCGCACCAAAGAGGCCAGGATCGACGAGCTGGATCCGGCCGCGGCGCTCGCCGACGCGTACGAGGCGGTGGTCAAACCCCTGGCCGAGGGCGAGAACGTCACGCCCGAGGTGCAGCGGGTCACCGGCCTTGAGTACAAGTTCTTCACCCAGTGCGTGGTGTTGCCGCAGGGGCGCTTCGCCGAGTTCCTGCACGCCGCGCCGCGCGAGCGCCAGGACCTGCTGGTGCAGCTCCTCGACGCCGACGTGTACGAGCTGATCAGGCAGCAGGCGGCCCGTGAGGAGGAGAGCGCCAAGCAGGCCGCCTCCTTCGCCCGCGACCAGCTCGCCCGGTTGTCGGGCGCCACCGAGGAGGCCGAGCGGGAGCTGGCCGACCGGCTGACCGCGCTGCGGCGGCTGACGGAGAGCATCGACACCGACCTGGACCTGCTGCGGGCCCGCGAGGGCGACATCCGGCGGGCCGAGCAGGAGCGGGCGGCCGTGGCCGAGCGGCAGTCGGTGTTGTCGTCGTTGCGGATGCCCGCCGCGGTGCCGACCCTGGCCGCCACCCGGCGGGCCGCCGCCGAGTCCATCGACGGGCTGGCCGCCGAGGTGGCGTCCCTGGAAGCAGACGATCATGAGGCGTACGAGGCGCGGGCGGCGCTGGGCGATCGGGCCGAGCCGATGGCGGCGCTGTCCGCCCTGGACGCCCGCGAGCGGCTGACGGCGGAGACCGCCTCCGCCGGGGCCGCGGCCGGGGCGGAGGCCGAGGCGCTGGAGGGCATCCTGACGCGGGTCGCCGCCGCCGAACAGGCGCTGGTCGACGCCGAGCGCGAACGGGAGCGGCTGCGGGACGCGCACACCGCCGCCGACCTGGCGCAGCGGCTGACCGTGGGGGAACCGTGCCCGGTATGTCGGCATCCGGTCGCCGAGCTGCCCGGCCACGCGGGTCGTGCGGGCGCGGAGTCGTCCGGCCAGGCCGCCCAGGCTGGTCACGCGGGCCACGCGGACTCCGAGTTGCTCGCCGCCGATCGTGCCCTGGCGGCGGCGCGCGAGCTGGCCGTCCGTGGGCGGTCCGCGCAGGCCAGGGCCGAGACGTCGGCGGCGATGCTGGCCGAGCGGGCCACCCGCCTCGCGTCCGAGCTGGCCGCGCTGCCCGCCCCCGGTGACCGGGCCGAGATCGAAGGGCGGCTGGCCGCCATCGCCAAGGCCGACGAGCTGTCCGCCCAGGCGCGGAACGCCGTACGCGCCGCCCGCAAGAAGCTGGAGCAGGCACGGGCCGAGGTGCAGCAGATCGAACGCCAGGCCGAGACCGCCTGGCGCACCCTGGAGGGCACCCGCGACCGCCTCCTCGTCTCCGGCGCCCACGAGGAGCCACCGCCGCCGCTCACCCGCGAGGACCTGCACCGGGCCTGGACGGAGCTGCTCGCCTGGCGGGACCAGGCCGCGCAGGCCGGGCGCGCCGCGCTGGCCGCGCGCGAGGACGAGCTCGCCCAGGCCACCGCCAGACTCGCCGCCGAGCGCCGCAAGCTGGGCGAGCGCCTGGCCGAGCACGGCATCGTCCCGCCGCGCGACGCCTCTCCCGACCAGCTCGGCGCCGCCGTCGCCGCGACGGCCGCGCGCGTGGAAGGCGCGCTCGAACGGGTAAGCGAGGACCGCAAGCGCGCCGCCGAGCTGGAGGTGGCGGCAACCCAGAAGGAGCACGAGGCCAAGGTCGCCCACGAGCTGGCCCTGCGGCTGCGGGCCAACGCCTTCGAACGCTGGCTCTGCGCCGAAGCCCTCGCCATCCTGGTCGCCGGGGCTTCCGAGACGTTGCGCGAGCTGTCCGACGGCCAGTACGAGCTGGCGCTCAGCGACAAGACCGGCGACATCGAGGTCATCGACTACGGCGAGGCGGGCCTGCGGCGCAGCGCCCGCACGCTCTCCGGCGGCGAGACCTTCCAGGCCGCCCTGGCCCTGGCCCTGGCGCTGTCCGGCGCCGTCGCCAGGGGGCTCGACTCGATCTTCCTCGACGAGGGCTTCGGCACCCTCGACCCGGCCACGCTGGACACCGTGGCCACCACCCTCGAACGCCTCGCCGCCGGCCAGGAGCGCATGATCGGCGTCGTCACCCATGTGCCCGCGCTGGCCGAGCGGGTGCCGGTACGCTTCGAGGTCCAGCGTGACGCGAAGGGCTCCCACGTCCGGAAGGCGGGCATTTGACAGGCTTCACCGTCGACCCGTGGGATCCGGGCTACGCCGCCGCCCTCGCCGTCGAGGCCCTCGCCGAGCTGGGTGCCACGAGCGCCGAGCTGGTGATGGACGTCGAACGCCCGGCCGCCGACTGGAAACCCGTCACGCCGGGACCCGACGCCGAGGCTCCGGAGACGTTGCTGGTCATCGACGGTGTACGGCGGATCGACGCCCGCGTGTGGGTGCACGACGCCGAGGTGCCCATGCCGGTGCCCGGGATCGCGGCCTCCTACGCGGCCGGCATCGTGCGATGCGGTCCCGAGGGGGCCGATCTGGCGGCGATCGAGGTCAACCGGACGCTCATCTCGGCTTCGCCGTACACGCCGGAGGTCAAGACCGCGCACGCCACCTACCAGCCCAGCAAGGCCGCCGACTCCAGCTTCGAGGAGTTGTCCCTGGCGCTGCAGCGCCAGGTCACCCAACTGGAGGTGGACCTGGCGGTGCGGCACCGGTCTCACGGCGAGGACCTGCTGCTGGTGGACGGGCCGTTGCGCGGGCGCACCCACCTGCCGCGCACGGTCGGCTACATCAAGACCCACCACGCCGCCTACCTGCCGTCCCCGCAGTCCGCGGTGGTCGCCGCGCTCACGCCTGGGCAGCGCACGCCGGTGTTCCTGATGGGCACGAGCTGGCGGCGGCACGCCTGGTACGTCCGGCTTCCGGTCCAGTCGCCGGCCCCGTGGGCGGGCATCGCCCGGTGCGAGGCCAGCGCTGACCTGGATCCGGCCGCGGTGGTGCGCCTGGCCGACTCCGTCACCCTGGCCCTGCAGCCGCTGGCCGGGGTGGACTACAAGGATCCGCGCGCGCCCCAGAACCTGGTGCCGATCGGCGGCCTGGAGAAGCTGTTGCGGCACCATCTGGGCGATTCGCGGCTGCTGTACCGCGCGCTGCGGTCGGTCGCGCTCGCCTAGATCGCGAACACCTGCGCGTCGTCGGCGAACGCCTTGAACTCCAGGGCGTTGCCCGCCGGATCGAGCAGGAACATCGTCCACTGCTCGCCGGGCAGGCCCTCGAAGCGGAGGTACGGCTCGATGACGAACTCGGTGCCCGCGTCGCGGAACCGGGCGGCCAGTTCCTGAAAGCCGGGAATGGTCAGGATGAGACCGAAATGTGGGACCGGTACGTCGTGGCCGTCCACCGGGTTGTGCGCCGGTTGCGGGCGGGTGGGGGCCAGGTGGGTGACGAACTGGTGGCCGTGCAGGTTCCAGTCGATCCAGGTGTCGGAGCTGCGGCCCTGGGCGCAGCCGATGAGGTCGCCGTAGAAGTGGCGGGCCGCCTCCAGGTCGTCCACGGGCATCGCCAGATGGAACCGGGGGATCGTGGGTGTCATCGTCGTCCTTTCGGCGCCGGTGTTACCAGCCCTTGTCGAAGTCACAGATGTTCACGGTGGCGCTCTTCTGGCGGCTCGTCGGCGTGATCACGTCGAGGACGACCTGGTGTGTGCCGGCTTTCTTCCAGACGATGGACGGCAGTAGTGGCTTGGTGCCCGAGCTGCCCTGTTTCCTGCCCTGATTCTGGCCGTTGACCAGCCAGCGGTAGCTGTAGGTGCCGGAGGCCGAGACGGTGGCCCAGATGTTCAGGTCGGAGCGCCAGCAGTCTCCGAGCCGGATGCCCTCGTAGGTGAAGGACACCGACCGCACGCCGCCCGAGGTCGCGGTCGGCTTGGCGGTGGTGGGTCTCGTGGTCGGGCTGCTGCTCGTGGTGGGTTCCGTGGTCGCCGGGGTGGTGGTCTTGGTCCGCTGCGGGGTCTTCGTGCTCTTGGTGGGGGGTGGGCGGCGGGTTCTGGCGGACTGCTTCCCGCTGGTGGGCAGGGAGGGTGGGGGAGTGGTGGCCGTGGTGGCGATGGCGGCGGTGTCGGTGCTGGGGTCGCCGGGGGAGAGGGGGAGCCAGATCCAGGCGACGACGGCGGCGGCGGTGACGGTCATCGCCGTGCCGCCGGCCACGAGGGCGGGGAGCAGGCGGGAGGAGGAGGGGTTCGTGGCTTCGGCATGGCGGCGCGCTCCCGGATGACGAGGGTAGCCACCCGGTCCTTGAGGTGACGCCGGCGTCGGTCCGCCTGGGTAACCGGTGCCCATGGGTGCGGCCGGTATGGGGCCGCCTGGGTAGCCGCCCCCCATGGGTGCGGCCGGTATGGGGCCGTTCGGGTAGCTGCCTTGGGGCGGGGCGCCGGGGGGTGGGGCAGGGGCGCCGATGAGGCGGAAGAGGACGTCCTGCATGGCGGGGCGGGCCCGTGGATCCTTGGCCAGGCAGGCGTACACGATCGATCGCAACGGCTCGGGCACGCCTCCGAGCTGCGGCTCGTCGTACTGGATCCGCCGCAACACCCCCACCACCGAGTCGTTGCCGAACGGCGGGGTGCCGCTGGCCGCGTACCCGATCACGGACGCCCACGCGAACACGTCCGTCGCCGGCCCGACGGGCGCGCCCGCGAACTGCTCGGGCGCCATGTACGCGGGCGTCCCCACGATGCTGCTGGTCCGGGTGACCTGGTCGTCCATGGCGCGGGCGATGCCGAAGTCGATGACGCGCGGCCCGTCCCGCCCGAGCAGGACGTTCGCGGGCTTGAAGTCGCGGTGCACGACCCCGGCCCGGTGGATCGCGACGAGGGCGGTGGCGGTGGCGACGGCCAGCCGCTGCAGGTCGGCTCCGCCGTGCCGGCCCGCCTGCTGCAGGGATGGCCCCTCGACGTACTCGGTCACGATGTACGGCCGGGCGCCCAGCGAGGCGTCGAGCACCTGCGCGATGCAGAACGGCTCCACCCGCCGCGCGGCGGCGATCTCCTTGGCGAAGCGGCCGTCCCCGGGCACGCCCTCCCGCAGCACCTTGATGGCGACACGCGTGCCGTCACTGGCCTCACCGAGGTACACGATCCCCTGGCCGCCCTCCCCGAGCTGCCCGATCACCCGATAGGGGCCGATGGCGTCCGGCATCACCAGGTCTCCATGGCGCACACGCTGAACGACACGCTCTTGCTCACCACGGACGGTGAGGTGACCTTGAGGGTGACGGTGTGGCGGCCGGCCTTGAGCATGTACTGCCCCGAGGTCATGAACGCCGTGTAGTCGTCCTCCGGCACCCACGACCTGTCCCGTGAGACGACGCTGCCGTCCACCTGCCACGCGCCGGACACCCACACCCCCTGGCGGGACGACTCCACGTTGGTCTGGAAGTGCACGGGCGGCATGTAGCAGCCGTCGGCGTCGCTCTGGCCCGGACCGCCGGACAACTCGATCGCCAGGATGCTGATCCTGGCGCCGGTGACCGGCTTCTTGGTGGTGGGGGTCGGCGTCGGCTTCTTGCTGGTCGGGGTGGGGGACGGCTTCTTGGTGGTACGGGCCGGCGTCGGGCTCGGCTGGGACGACGGCGGTGCCGAGGTCTTGGGTGCCTTCGGTGTGCTCTTGCCGGTGGGCTTGGGTGACTTCGAGGTCTTGGCCGGGTTCTGGGTGATCTGTGTGGAAGGGCTTGGTGACGCGTCGGCCAGCGAGCTCGGCCGGCCCGACCAGGGGGCGAGCCAGACGACGCCGCCCACGAGCGCCGCCACCACGACACCCGCCACCCCCACGGCCACGGGCACGCCGACCGACCTCGGCCCGCCCGCCCGATGCCCCCGCCCCACCCCGGCCCCCGGCATCGGGCCCTGTCCGGGCATCGGGCCGTGGCCCGGCACAGATCCTGGCCTTGGCACCGGCCCATGCCCATACCCATACCCATACCCAGGCCCAGGCCCAGGCCCAGGTCCGTACCCAGGTCCAGGTCCAGGTCCCTGTGTCCCGGATTGCGGCCAAGGCCGCACACCAGGCTGTGGCGGCGAAGCGGGCCCGCCGAGCAGCCGCAGCAGCACATCGCGCATGGTCGGCCGAGCTCGGGGATCCTTGGCCAGGCAGGCGTACACGATCGACCGCAACGGCTGCGGCAGATCACCGAGCTGCGGCTCGTTGTGCAGGATGCGGTTGATGATCGCAGGCAGCGTGTCCTGCCCGAACGGCGGCGTGTCCGTACCCGCCCACACCATCACGCAGGCCCAGGCGAACACATCGGCGGCCGGCCCCACCGCCTCCCCGCCCAACTGCTCGGGCGCCATGTACGCGGGCGTGCCGACGATGCCGCTCGTCACCGTGGCGGCGGCGTCCGCGGCTCTGGCGATGCCGAAGTCGATGACCCGGGGCCCGCCGGGACCGAGCAGCACGTTCGCCGGCTTGAAGTCGCGGTGCACGACCCCGGCCTGGTGGATGGCGGCCAGCGCGGTGGCGGTGGCGACGGCCAGCCGCTGCAGGTCGGCCCCGGTATGACGGCCGGCCTGCTGCAGCGAGGGCCCGTCGACGTACTCGGTCACGATGTACGACGGCCGCCCCAGCGACGCGTCGAGCACCTGCGCGATGCAGAACGGCTCCACCCGCCGGGCCGCCTCGACCTCCTTGGCGAACCGGTCGTCGAACCCGGCGCTGCCCCGCAGCACCTTGACCGCGATCGACCGGCCGTCGGGCGCCTGCCCGAGATAAACGGTCCCTTGACCACCCGCGCCCAGCCGGCCGAGCAGACGGTATACCCCTACGGCCGCCGGATCGTCGTCCCGCAGCGGTTCGACATGCGCCATGAGAGAAGAGACTCCTGAGACAGGTGCGGCGATCTTTACGTACGATAGCGACTCAAGTCCGGATTTGTGGTGAAGTTACCCAGCCGTAGGAAACCTTCCCGGCAAGTCGACAGGACGCTCCGCGCACATTCCCTTGCGCCAGACACTCAGATCAATCTGATGGCAGAATGTGACCATGCGGCCACCCCGAGCGAAATACTTCAACACCACCGGCCCGTGCGACCCGCAGCGCCACTACATGCTGCCCGCCACGCAGCGGCTCCCCCAGGCCCGCGTGCTCGTCGAGATGGATCGCTATTTCGTGCTGCACGCGCCCCGGCAGACCGGCAAGACGACCACACTGGACGCCCTGGCCTCCGAGCTGAACGCTCAGGGCGACATCGCCGCCCTGATGTTCTCCTGCGAGAGTGCCAAGTCGGCCGGCGACGACGTCGGCTGGGCGGAGTCGCTTCTGCTGGATTCCCTCCGCGAGGCCGCCGAAGGGTCGGGATGGCCAGCGGAGCTGCTGCCGCCAGATCCCTGGCCGCAGTCCTCCCCGGGCAGCCGGTTCCGTGCGGCGCTGCGCGAGTGGTGTCGCCGCTGCCCGCGCCGGGTGGTGCTGCTCCTCGACGAGATCGACGCCCTGCAGGGCAACAGCATGGTCAGCATCCTCAGCCAGCTCCGCGACGGTCACAACGCGCGGCCGAAAGGCCATCCGTTCCCCTCTTCGGTGGTGCTGTGCGGGTTGCGCGACGTGCGTGACTACAAGGTCGCCTCAGGCGGCGAGCCCGATGGATCGAACCCGGCCAGCCCGTTCAACATCATTACCGAGTCGCTGCGCCTGGGCGACTTCACCACCGATGAGATCGCCGAGCTGTACGACCAGCACACCCAGGCGACCGGCCAGGAGTTCACCAAGGACGCGGTGGACCGGGTCTTCGAGCTGACCCAAGGACAACCATGGCTGGTCAACGCCGTCGCCTATGAGATCACCTTCAAGATGGGAGTGACCGGCCTCATCACCGCCGGGCACGCGGAAGACGCCAAGGAGCGGCTGATCCGGGCACGTGCCATCCACTTGGACGCCCTCGTGGCCCGGCTGCACGAGCCCCGCGTCAAGCGAGTGATCGAGCCGATCGTGGCCGGCACGTCGCCGGATACGGACGCCGCCTTTGACGATGACGTCTCCTACGTCCACGATCTGGGCCTCATCCGGGGCACCAGGGACCTCGAGATCGCCAACCCGATCTATCGAGAGGTCTTGCTACGGGTCCTGGGTGATCGTACGGAGCGGTTCGTACGCGCCGATCCGCACAGCTTCGTGCTGCCGGACGGCCGTTTCGACCTGCCGCGCCTGTTGCGGGAGTTCGTCGTGTTCTGGCGCGAGCACGGCGAGGTCCTCATCCAGCAGGAGGGCTACCACGAGGCCGCCTGCCAGATCATCCTCATGGACCGCCGCCCCGAGTCCCCGCCTTGGCAGGAACGCGGCGGCTTCGAGCAGGCGACCACGCCGTCCGGCCGCCAGGTCACCATCCTGCGTGTGTGACTCGGGCACTTGCCCCGGCTGCCTGATGGCTTGGGCTGGGAAGCTTGGGGCTTTGCGGGCATTAGCGTGAATTGCGCAGGGGAAGAGCCGCTTTATAGCTGATCTTCTCTTGCGGGATCGAGCCGTAGCCCGGCCCCCTCTGCGGATCAGCTTCACGGGTCGTCCGTGAGCCGAAGAGGAGGTTCCGATCATGACGTATCAGAGCAAGCACGTGACGGGCTGGGTCGGCTGGGTGTGGTTCGCCGGGATGCTGATGGTGATGTCGGGCGTGTTCAACGTCATCAGCGGCCTGTACGCGGTCATGAACAGCGATCTGTACGTCCGCACGCCGAACCGGCTGCTGTTCTTCGACGCCAGCGCGTGGGGCTGGGCGCATCTGGTGTTCGGCGTGGTGCTGTTCGTAGCCGGTCTGGCCGTGAGCGTCGGTCAGGGCTGGGCCCGGGTCGTCGCGGTCATCCTGGTGATGCTCAACGCGATGACCCAGCTCGCCTGGATCTCGGTCAACCCGTGGTGGTCGCTGGCGGTCATCGCCCTGGACGTGCTCGTCCTGTACGCGCTGATCGTCCACGGACATGAAGCCAGGAATATCGCCGCCTGACCGCCGCCCCATCACCCGCGCGGAGCAAGTCTCGGCCATGAGCGCGTCGGAGGGGATATACAAGGGGGGAGAAGGAGGTAGATCTTGCGCGTTTCTGAACCACACCGGGCCGCGATCGTCGAGCTGGTCCGCCGCCTGCCCCTCGACGAGGTCAACTGGGCGCTGACCGGCAGCGCCGGCCACGTCCTGCAGGGGCTTCCGCTGGGGCACGTGGGAGACCTAGACGTCCAGACCGACGCCGAGGGCATCGAGACGGTGGCGGAGCGGTTCGCCGAGCTGATGGTGGAGCCGGTGAGCTGGCGGGAGCTGGAGCGAGTCCGCTCCTTTTTCGGGAAATTTCAGCTTAAGGGTGTCGAAGTGGACATCATTGGGGCTGGGCAGATCCGGGACCCCGACGGCGCATGGGGTCCGGTGACCGACCCGGCCGAGCACCGCCGCATGGTCAGCCTGGGCGAGCACCTCGTCCCCGTCCTCAGCCTGGACTACGAGGCCGAAGCCTACGCCCACATGGGCCGCCAGAGCCGGGCCGACCTCATCCTGAGCCACCTCGCCGAACGATAGCGGCCGGCCGCCGTCCTAGAAGGCGGCCCGGGGAAGGGCGGCCGTCACGATGAGACCGCCGCCCTCACGCGGCCTGGCCCGGACGTCACCGCCGTGCGCGAGCGCCACCGACCGGACGATCGACAACCCCAGGCCGGCGCTCATCCCCGTCACCACCCGCTCGGCGCCGTGCCGGTGGAAGGGCTTGAAGAGCAGCGGGATGTCGTACGGCGGCACGCTCGGCCCGGTGTTGCCGACCTCCACCTCGACCCGCCCGTCCGCCACGGTGCGGCTCACCACCCGCACCCACCCGGTGCCGTCGTCGACGTTGTGCCGCAGGCCGTTCTCCACCAGGTTGTGCACCAGCCGTTCGAGCAGCAGCGCGTCCCCCATGGTGGGGGCCTGGGCGGTCACCTCGTACACGGTGACCTTGGCGTCGCGGGCGTCGGCGGCGGTCTGCTCGACCACGTGCGTCACCACGTCCGCGAGGTCCACCGGCGACCGGTCGGCGATGGGCTGCTCCGACCTGGCCAGCAGCAGCAGGCCGGAGATGAGGCGCTCGTGGCGGGCGTTGATCTCCAGCAGGCTCTCGCCCAGCTCCCTGACGTCCGGCGAGGCCGTACGCCGATGCATGGCCAGCTCGACCAGCGCCCGGTTGATCGTCAGCGGCGTGCGCAGCTCGTGCGAGGCGTTCGCCACGAACCTGCGCTGCCCGTCGAAGGACTCGTCGAGCCGCCGCACCATGGTGTCGAAGGTGTCGGCCAGCTCCTTGACCTCGTCCGCCGGCCCCTGGAGCGCGATCCGCTCGTGCAGCCCGCGCTCGGCCATGGGCGCGGCGGCGATCTTGCGGGCGGTCGCGGTCACCTGCCGCAGGGGGCCCAGCATCCGGCCGGCGGCCACCCAGCCGAGCCCCACGGCTCCGGCCCCGACCACGAGCAGCGCGATCGCGCCCTGCGTGATCAGCGAGGTGACGGCGGCGCCGCGCAGCGTCTCCTCCTGCCGGCGCAGCAGCGCGACCGCCTGGGCGCCTCTGAGCTCGACGCCGTTCGCCAGGATGATGAGCTCCTTGCTCCGGCCGGGCTCAGGGGTGAACCGGTTCTCGAAGCTGTCGGTGAGCTGCTGGTCGAACAGGAGGTAGGTGACGCCGAGCAGGGCCAGCCCGGCGAGGAAGAAGACGGCGCCGTACACGAGGGTGAGCCGCAGCCGCAGGGTCGGCTGCGGGAAGGACGGCCATGGCGCTCTCATACGATCCGGTAACCGACCCCCGCCACGGTCTCCACGACCGGCGGCTCGGCGAGTTTGCGGCGCAACTTGAGAATGGTGAGCCGGACCGCCCCCGTGAACGGGTCCGCGTGCTCGTCCCACGCCTTCTCCAGCAGTTGCTCGGCCGAGACGACGTTGCCGTCCGCCCGCATCAGCTCGGCCAGCACCGCGAACTCCTTCTTCGACAGCGGCACGAACCGCCCGCTCCTGAAGACCTCCCTGCGCGCCGGGTCGAGCGTGATCCCGGCCCGGCGTAACACGGGCGGCGCCGCGGGGCGCGAGCGCCGCCCCAGCGCCAGCACGCGGGCGGCCAGCTCGGGAAAGGCGAACGGCTTCGGCAGGTAGTCGTCGGCCCCCATGGACAGCCCCGTCACCCGGTCGTCGAGCTGGGCCGCGGCGGTGAGCATCAGCACCCGCGCGTCCGACCGCGACTCGACCAGCTCCCTGCAGACCTCGTCGCCGTGCACACGCGGCAGGTCGCGATCCAGCACGACCACGTCGTAGTCGTTGACCGCGATCCGTTCCAGGGCGGCCGCGCCGTCACGAGCCAGGTCCACCGCGTGGGTGTCCTCGCGCAGCCATTCGGCGATCGCGTCGGCGAGCAGCCGCTCGTCCTCAACCACCAGCACCCGCATGGCGTATCCCCGGCCTTTCTTTCGTTTGCCGAGCCGAGTGTGACCTAGGTGGCATTTGGTCAGAGTAAGCCGCCGGGCGGAAACGCTGAGGAAACAGCGGCCCCTATTGCATCTCTCTCGTACGCGAAATCCATTCGACGGAGGAGATGTCATGCGAGGACCAGTCCTGAGCGCCCTGCTCGCGGCGCCCATCGCGGCCGTGCTGCTGCTGGCCGGCTGCGGCTCCGACGCCGGCGGCGGGCCCGACGTGGCCTCGGTGTCCGGCACCGGCGCCCCGACCGCGGCCGGCGCGCAGCCGAGCGGGGACCCGCACGAGAAGGCGCTCAAGTTCGCCCAGTGCATGCGCGAGAACGGCATCGACATGGAGGACCCGGAGCCGGGCAAGGGCGTCCTGCTCAAGCTCGACAAGAACGGGTCCAAGGAGACGATGGACAAGGCCCAGGAGGCCTGCAAGCAGTACGCCCCCAGCGGAAAGCTCGCGGGCGGCGGCGACCCCAAGATGGCGGAGAACCTGCGCAAGGTCGCGCAGTGCATGCGTGACAACGGCGTCGAGGGTTACCCCGACCCCGAGGGCGGTGGCGTGCGCATCACCGCCGAAATCGGCGAGGACCCCGACTTCAAGGCCGCCCAGGAGAAGTGCCAGAAGGAGATGGCCGAGGCCGGCATGGGAGGGTTCTGATGGGCATGGCCACCCTTGACGGAAAGGCGGAGCCGGCCGCGACGCCCGCCCGGCCGCGCCGCCGCCGCGGCCGGGGCAAGGTGGTCGCCGGGCTGCTCCTCGTGCTGGTCGCCGCCGGCGCCGGGTTCGTGGTGGTGAACAGCACCGGCCTGCTGGAAGGAGGAGCCGGCCCGACCCGGCAGGCCGCCGCCCTGCCCCCGGCCACCGCCACGGTCGACCGGCAGACCCTGAAGGACACCATGGACGCCGACGGCGAGCTCGGCTACGGCCCGGTGACCACGGCGGTCAGCAGGGGCCCGGGCACGATCACCTGGCTGCCCGGCAGCGGCCGGGAGATCACCCGCGGCAGGTCGCTGTACCGGCTGGACAACAAGCCGGTCATGCTCCTGTACGGCGACACGCCCGCCTACCGCGACCTCAGGTACGGCATGGAGGGCAAGGACGTCGAGAACCTGGAGCGCAACCTGAGCAAGCTGGGCTACGACGGCTTCACGGTGGACGACGAGTTCACCTATGACACGGCCCAGGCCGTCATGGAATGGCAGGAGGACCGCGGCCTCGACGAGACGGGCGTGGTCGAGCTGGGCCGGGTCGTCTTCGCCCCCGGCAAGGTGCGGGTGGAGAGCCTGGAGGCCGAGAAGGGCCAGCCGGCCACGCCCGGCCAGAAGGTGCTCACCTACACGGGCACGTCCAAGGTCGTCACGGCCGTGCTGGCGGCCGAGGACCAGCGGATGGCCAGGAAGGGCGCCAAGGTCACGGTCACGCTGCCGGACGGCAAACGCGTGAACGGCAAGGTCACCGAGGTCGCCACCGTCATCGTACCGGGCGACGGGCAGAACGCCGAGCCGGAGACCCGCGTCGAGGCGCTCGTCTCGATCGGCGGCGGCAAGGCGGCCAAGGGGCTCGACAAGGCCGCGGTGGACGTGACGTTCACCGCCTCCCAGCGCAAGAACGTCCTGACCGTGCCGATCGCGGCGCTCGTGGCGCTGCGGGAGGGCGGGTTCGGGCTGGAGATCATCGAAGGCGGCACGTCCCGGTACGTCGCCGTCGAGACGGGACTGTTCTCCGGCGGCCGGGTCGAGGTCACCGGTGACGGGCTCACCGAGGGCATGACCGTGGGGATGCCGAAGTGACGCATCCCATGATCGAACTTTCGGACGTGTCCAGGACGTACCCGGGAGGGGTGGCGGCGCTGCGGTCGGTGTCGTTGCGGATCCAGCACGGCGAGCTCGTCGCCATCGTCGGCCCCTCGGGCTCGGGGAAGTCCACGATGCTCAACGTCGTCGGCACCCTCGACCGGCCGTCCTCGGGGATCGTCAGCGTCGACGGCTACGACGTGTCGACGTTGTCCGACGGGCAGCTCTCGGCGCTCCGGGCGACCACGATCGGTTTCGTCTTCCAGTCCTTCCACCTGGCCGCCAGGGTCCCGGCGCTGGACGACGTGGCCGACGGCCTCCTCTACACCGGCCTGCGCAGGGCCGAGCGCCGCCGCCGCGCGGCGCGGGCGCTGGAGCGGGTGGGGCTCGGGCACCGCATGGACCACGAGCCCCACGAGCTGTCCGGCGGCGAGCGCCAGCGCGTCGCCATCGCCAGGGCCGTGGCGGGCGACCCGCCGCTGCTGCTGGCCGACGAGCCGACCGGAGCCCTGGACTCGCTGTCGGGAACAGGGGTGATGGAGTTGCTGCACGAGCTGAACGCCGGCGGCACCACGATCGTGATCATCACGCATGACCGGGAGATCGCGGGCAACCTGCCCCGGCAGGTGAGCATGCGCGACGGCGAGATCGTCTCCGACTCGGCGGACGTGCGGCGCGAGCCCGCGGAATCAGGGGTGGCGTGATGGCCGGCATCGAGGTGCGACGGCCGAAGTTGTCCCCGGCCCGGATGCGGCCGCGTGACGTGCTGCGGGTCGGCGCGGTCGGCCTGCGCACCCGTCCGTTGCGGGCGTTCCTGTCCGCGCTCGGCATCGCCATCGGCATCGCGGCCATGGTCGCCGTGGTCGGGCTCTCGTCCTCCTCGGGCGCGGAGCTCGACCGCACCCTCTCCGCGCTGGGCACCAACCTGCTCACCGTCTCCTCCGGCAGCACGCTCTTGGGCGAGGTCGCGCGGATGCCGGCGGAGGCGGAGACGATGATCGAGCGGATCGGCCCCGTCGACGCGGTGTCGTCGATCGCGAAGATCCCGGAGGCCAAGGTCTACCGCTCGGAGGAGATCCCGAAGGCCCAGACCGGCGGGATCACCGCCTACGCCGCCCGCCTCGACCTGCCCGCGACCGTGGGCGCGACCCTGCGCAGCGGAACCTGGCTGAACGCGGCCACCGAGCGCTACCCGGCCGCCGTGCTCGGCTCCGGCGCCGCCCAGCGGCTCGGCGTCGGCTCGGTGAACGCGGACACGCAGGTCGTCGTCGGCGGCCGGCGGTTCACGGTCGTCGGAGTGCTCGACCCGGTGGCGCTGGCCACCGATCTGGACAGCGGCGTGCTGGTCGGCTGGCCGGTGGCCGAGGAGCGGCTGCGCTTCGACGGGCATCCGACGACGCTCTACACCCGCGTGCAGGAGGCCAGGCTGGAGTCCGTACGCCAGGTGCTGGCCGGCACGGCCAACCCCGAGGCGCCGAACGAGGTGGACGTCTCGCGCCCGTCCGACGCGCTGGCCGCCAAGCAGGCGACCGGCCAGGCCTTCGCCGGCCTGCTGCTCGGCGTCGGCGCGGTGGCCCTGCTCGTGGGCGGGGTCGGCGTGGCCAACACCATGGTCATCTCCGTCCTCGAACGCCGCGCGGAGATCGGCCTGCGCCGCTCACTCGGAGCGACCAGGGGCCAGATCCGCACCCAGTTCCTCGCCGAGTCCCTGCTGCTGTCCGCGATCGGCGGGGGCGGCGGCATCCTGCTCGGCACGGGGGTCACGATGGGGTACGCGCTCTACAGCGACTGGCCGTCCGTCGTGCCCGCGTGGGCCACCGCCGGCGGCCTCATGGCGACGCTGGCCATCGGAGCCGTGGCCGGCCTGTACCCGGCCATCCGCGCCGCGCGCCTGTCCCCGACGGAGGCGCTGGCCACGCCGTAGAGCCGCGTAACAGGTGGCCACGCCGTAAAACCGGCCGGCCGCGTAACAGGTGGCCATGCCGGAGAACTAGCCGGACGCGTAACAGGTGGTCTTGCCGAGGATCCGGACCCCGGGCCGCTCCCCGGGGCTCACGGTCAGCTCGAACGTCAGGCGCGTCTCCGGGTTGCGCAGGACCGCCACGTCCGGGTCCTCGTCGCGGAGATCCAGGTCATCGACGATCTGGTCGTAGCCCAGCTTCCTGAGCGTGTCGAGGAGGTCGCCGGAGGGGAGGTCGCCCCCGGTCCGCAGGAAGCGCCGGGCCTGGCCCGGCAGGCAGGAATCGTCGTCGATCTCCTCGACGACCGGCGGGCCGAGCCCGGTCGTGCGGAGCAGGTCGCCGGCGTCGGCGCTGAGCCGCTGGGTGGCGTCGTCGAGCGTGGCCGGTCCGGTCGCCGCCGAGCAGGCCGTCATCGCCGTGATGCAGAGGAGCACCATGGTGGCAACGTGACGGCGGGCGCGCACAGAGGCAGAATAGCGTAGGTCATCCTCGGTTACCGGGCAAATCGCACAAAAAGCAACACAGGGCGGTGAGCCTCCCGTCAGGGGACGTCCGCACGGATGCCGCGTACCGTCAGGGTGCTTGTCTGCGCAGCGCGTCCAGTTTGTCCTCGATGCGGGCGAGCCTGGCGTGCAGCCCGTCCACGTCGCCGCGCTCGGCGTTCTCCTCCTCGGGACGCAGCCGCACCAGCACCGCGCCGCCCGGCTCCAGCCGGACGAGGGTGGTGTCGGCCACGCTCGAACCACCCCTGAGCTGGATCGTCACGTCCACGTCCGCCTGGCGCATGCCGAGCCGCCGCAACACCGAGGGCAGGTAGCGCCCGTCGCGGGCCAGCACGATCGGATGGCCCTCGACGATCCGGCCGAGCGCCGGCACCGCGGCGGCGACCCGCACCACCAGGGCGTTGAAGGCCACCAGGATCACCACTCCGACGATCCCGCCGATCAGCGAGTTGTCGGGGCCGATGATCGCGTTCTGGACGACGTTGCTGATCAGCAACATCACCACGAAGTCGAAGTTGTTGAGCTGCGCGATGCCGCGTTTGCCGCCGATCCTGAGCAGGGTCGCCACGGCGAGGTAGACGGCGACGGTCCTGACGGCCTTGTCGGCGAGGGAGATCCCCGCGGCGAAGAGGTCGTCGCTCATCGCCCTCGAAGCTTCGCGATCATTCCCAGGCTCTCCGCGCAGCGGCCCAGGCCCAGCGCCACCGCCTCCAGCGGCCGGTCGGCCCGGCCCACCGGCATGGAGAGCGCGGCGCGCAGCCGCCGGCCCAGCCCCCGCAGCAGCGCGCCGCCGCCCACCAGCACCGCGCCGCGCTCGCCGAGATCCACGACCAGCTCGGGCGGGCACCGTTCCACGGTGTCCATGGCGGCCCGTACGATCGCCTCGACCGGCTGCTTGGTCGCCTCGTAGATCTCCTGCACGGACAGCGTCACCGCCCGCTCCCGGCCGGTGTCCGGATCGCGGGCGTGCACCACCACCTGGCGGTGCAGCGGCTTCCACTCGGTGCCCGCGCGCCGCTTGGCGGCCTCGGCCTCCTGCGCGTCGAGCAGCAGTCCGTGCTCGCGCTCGACCAGGCGCGCGATCGAGCGGTTGATGGCCTCGCCGCCACCGCGCACCTTCGCCGCGGCCACCACGACGCCGTGCGAGAGCACGGCGATCCTGGCGGAGTCGCGGCCGATGTCGATCACCATGCGCCCGGCGCAGTCCTTGACCGGCAGACCGGCGCCGAGCGCCGCCGCCAGCGCGTGCGGGATCAGCAGGATCCCCCTGGCCTCCGCGTCGAACGCCACGTCGCGCAGCGCCGTCCGCTCGATCGGCGTCGCGTCCTCCGGCAGCGCCATGACCACGCGCGGCTTGGAGAACGGATGCCGGTGCACCTTGCGCAGGAAATGCCGGATCATGCGGTGGGCCAGCTCGCCGTCGACGGGCATGCCGCCGCTGACCGGCCAGCACGTCTCGACGCCGGTGTCGCAGGCGGCCTCGGCGCCGAACCCGATCACCTTGCCGGTCAGGCTGTCCCGCGTGACGGCGGAGGGCTCGTCGAGCACGATGCCCCGGCCTTTGACGTAGATGCGCGTGCTCGCCGCCCCGAGGTCCACCGCGAGGTCGCGGCCCAGGAGGCTCATCGCGGGCTCGGGGGCTCGGCCATCATGTACGTGCTATTTCCGCTGTTTTCTCAACGCAACACCACGAACGGAGCGGATCCCCTTTACCCGTCGCCGGGCCGCCCGGTCAGAGCGAGTTCAGCGCCGCCGAGAACGCCTCGACGGTCGCGGCCACGTCCGCCTCGGTGTGCTCGGTCGACAGGAACCACAGGCCGCGCGGCACCATGCTGATCCCCTGGTCGAGCAGCGCGGCGTGCACGCGGCCCATCAAGGCCCGGTCCGTCGCCGCGAAGTCGCGGTAGTTCCGCACGGAGGGCGCCTCGGTGAAGTACGTCTGGAAGACCGGCCCCGGCCCGTCGACGAGCATCGGGACCCCGGCCTTGGCCGCCGCCTCCGACAGGCCGCGCATCAGCTGCCGGCCCCGGGCGTACAGCGTGCCGTACACCTCGTCCCGCTGCTCGTCGAGGATGCGCAGCGTCGCCTCGGCGGCGGCGATGCCGACGGGCTGGGAGTTGAACGTGCCCGCGTGCGCGACCTTGCCGGAGGTGATGGCGTCCATCACGAAGGCACGCCCGGCGAGCGCCGACACCTGCATCCCGCCCGCCATCGCCTTGCCGAACACCGACAGGTCGGGGGAGACGCCGAGGTATTCCTGGGCGCCGCCGGGGGCGAGCCGGAACCCGGTGATGATCTCGTCGAAGATGAGCAGGCTGCCGTGCTTGTCGCAGAGCTCGCGAACCCCTTGGAGGTAGCCGGGGTCGGGCTCGATGGCGCCGGTGTTGCAGAGCACCGGCTCGGTGACCACGGCGGCGATCTGCCCCGCGTGCTCGTCCATCAGCCGGGACAGGGCTTCGAGGTCGTTCCACGGGCAGACCACCAGGTCGGCGGCCTCCGGCTGGCCCAGCGTGCCGGGTACGGCGGCGGGGCGGTCGGCGGGCCCGGCGGCCTCCAGCGGCGGGTGCACGCTGTAGAGGACCGGGTCCAGCCAGCCGTGGTAGTGCCCCTCGAACTTGAGGATCTTGGGCCGTCCGGTGAAGCCGCGGGCCAGCCGCCAGGCGGCGTGCACGGCCTCCGAGCCCACCGTGTTGAACCGCACGCGCTCGGCCGAGGGCACCATGGCGCAGAGCCGTTCGGCCACCCGGGCCTCCGCGGCGTGCTGGGCGGAGTAGACGATGCCACGGGACACCTGCGCGGTGATCGCCTCGACCACCGCGGGCGGGCAGTGCCCCAGCAGCGCGGGTCCCTGGCCGAGCACGTAGTCGAGATAGGTGTTGCCGTCGGCGTCCCAGATCCGCGCGCCCGCCGCCCGGTCCACGAAGAGCGGAACGCCCGCCATGCGACGGGCGTCGCTGGAGACGCCGCCGGCGATGTGGCGCTGGGCGGTGGTGTACAGGTCGCGGCTGACGTCCAGTGTCCGGGTCATGTCGACCATCAAAGGGTGAGATGTCACCCGGCCACAAGAAAGAGGACAAGAAGCGGGTTGTCAGCGCAAATTTCGGTGCTTGTGGTGGTCGCGGGCCCTTGATGGGGTTGCGGTCATGTTCCTTGGACGTATTCGGCGAATCCCTTCAGGCCCCGTCGAGCTGGTGGCCCTGCGCCCCGACGGCGGCCTGCTCAGCCTGGCCGACCTCGGCGACGACCCCGTGGCCGCCCTGAGCACGTACGGGCTCGACCGGCTCAACGAGCTGGTGAACGAGCGGTCGGCGGCCCCCGTTCTGGACCAGGACGACGTGCTGTTCGAGCCGCCGGTGGCCACCTGCACGAAGATCTGCTGCCTGGCGCTGAACTACCTGGCGCACGCGGAGGAGAGCGGCATGGAGGTGCCGCCCGAGCCGGTGTTGTTCTTCAAGCCGCCGTCCTCGCTCACGGGCCACAACCGGCCGGTCGTGGCGCCGGCGCGCACCCGCCACCTGGAGCATGAGGTGGAGCTGGCGGTCGTCATCGGCAAGGTCACCAGAGACCTGCCCGCCGACCGGTGGCAGGAGGCCGTGGCCGGCTACACCGTGATCAACGACATGACCGCCCGCGACCTGCAACTCGCCAACATCGCCAGGAACGCCCCGTGGGACCAGTCGAAGGGGTTCGACACCTTCGCGCCGGTCGGCCCGTTCCTGGCGACGGTGGACGAGGTGCCGGATCCGCAGGCGCTGGAGCTGGTCCTGGAGGTCGACGGCGAGGTCAGGCAGCGGGCGAACACCAAGCAGATGGTCTTCGGCCTGCCCCGGCTGATCGAGGACCTTTCCGACGGGATGACGCTGATGCCCGGCGACCTGATCGCGACCGGCACCATAGCCGGGATCGCCCCGCTCAAGGACGGCGACACGATGCGGGCGACCGTGGCCGGAGTCGGCACGCTGGTAAATACGGTCGAATTTCGGTCCGCCTAAACTAGGGGCATGGACTACGCTGTGGCTGCCCTGGTGGACATCGACGACTACGTGGCATCCGAGCAGGCTCGGGGCAGGTCGTGGGCGCGCCGCCAACTCCAGCACGCCGACCAGGTCGTGCGGGCGGCCACCCACGGCCACCCTGGGGCCACCTGCCGCCCGCAGCCGCCCGAGGAGTGGTTCGTCCTGCTGACCGGCGCCGATCCCGACGCTCTGATGAGCGACGCGGCGGCGCTGGCCGAGGAGGTGCGCGAGCACATGGTGCGCGATACGGCCTGGACCGCCACCGTCAGCCTCGGCTCGCCGAGCCTGGGGGGCCGCGGGGCGGCCGAGCGCGACGCCAGGCTGGCCAACGACTACAAGCTCGTGCTCGGCGGCGACCGGGTGATCGCCCCGCCGTCGCCGGCGCGGGTGGCGCTCACGCCGCCCGTCCGCATCGAGCAGGAGCTCTCCAGGCGGGTACGCGCGGGCGACCGCAACGGCGCGGCCGGTCTGCTCGCGGGATGGGTGGACCGGTGCGCCCGCGAGCGGGACGTGGACCCCAGGACGCTGCGCAACTGGCTGATCGGGCAGTTGCTGTTCGTCGTGGACGTGGTCAACCGGTCCAGGCTGACCGACGGCTCGACCGACTGGGTGGAGGCGTGCGCCCGGCTGCCGATCGAGGACATCGTCTCGGTCGGCGACATCCACGAGCGGTCCTACCTGCACATCTGGCTGCGAGAGACGCTCGGCAAGCTCATGCCGCCGCCACCGCGCCGGGACGTGCTCACGCTGGCCGAGGAGTACCTGGCCGCGCACTACACCGATCCGGGGCTGCGCCTGACGACCTTGGCGGAGGCGGTCAGCGCGAGCCCGTTCTACATCTCGCACCTGTTCGCCGAGGAGCGCCGCACCACCTTCCTGCGCCACCTCACCGGCCTGCGGCTGCAGCACGCGCGCCGGTTGCTGACCACCTCGCCGCTGCCCGTCGACGTGATCGCCACCCGCACCGGCTACCCGAGCGCGAAGGCGCTGCGCGGCGCGTTCAGGCGGCACGTCGGGTGCTCCCCGACCGAATACCGCAGGGCCGGGCTCCGGCCCGGCTCGTGATGGAGGGTGTATGGACCTGGCGATCGACGGCGGGCAGACGGGCCTGCGGCTCGGCCTGGCGACCGGCGGCCGGATCACGGAGGTGCACGAGCGGCCCGGGCTGTCCTACGCCGAGGGCTCGCCGGTGGAGGCGGTGTTGTCCCGGATCGGGGCCGGCTGGGGTGACCTCGACACCGTCTGCCTCGGGCTGACCACCATCCTCGACGACCCGGAAGGGCTGGCCGAGCGGCTGCTCGGGACGGCCAGGCGGGTGCTGGTCACCACGGACGTGGTCACCTCGCACGCCGGCGCGTTCTCGGGCGGGCCGGGCGTCGTGCTGGCGGCGGGCACGGGCGCGATCGCCCTGGGCGTGAGCGCCGGCGGCGGCGCACGGCAGGTGGACGGGTGGGGCTTCCTGTACGGCGACGCGGGCGGCGGCTACTGGATCGGGCGGCGCGGCCTGGAGGCGGCCGCCCGGGGACACGACGGCCGCGCCGAGAGCGGCCCGCTCACCCGGCGGGCCCGTGAGGTCTTCGGCGACCTGTCCGGGCTGCCCGCCCGGCTCTATTTGGCGCCCGACGGCGTGGCGAAGGTGGCCCGCTTCGCCGTACACGTGCTCGGCCTGACCGGCGACGACACGGCCCGCGCCATCGTCGCCGAGGCGGCCCGCGAGCTGGCGGCCACGGCGGCGGCCGCCGCCCGCGACTTCCCCGGCGAGGCCGAGGTGCCCGTGGCGTGGACCGGCAGGTTGTTACGCGACCCGGTGTTGCGGGCCGGGTTCGAGGCGGAGCTGGCCCGCCTCCTTCCCCGGGCCCGCCTCCGGCCGCCCGCCGGCGACAGCCTCGCGGGCGCCGCCCTGCTGGCCGCCGCCGACGACCCGGGCCCCTACGAAGCGATGATCAGGACGGTGCGGCGATGAGGGCGCGCCATGGTGCCGACGGTGCCGTGATGAGAGCGGTCCGTGACGGAGCGACGATCAGGACGGTGCGGCGATGAGGGTCGGTCATGGCACGGCGGAACTTGCCGTTCCCGACGGCACGCCGATGGGCGGCTACATCGACCGCCCCGGCCCGTCGGCCGGCCGGCTCGATCCGCTGTCGGTGGCCGCGGTCACCTGGTTCGACGGCGAACGCCGCTTCGCGCTGGCGACCGCCGACGTCATCTGCGTGAACGAGGACCTGGCCCACCGGGTCAGGTCGGAGGCCCGGTCGCTCGGTTGTGAGCTGTGGCTGGCGGCCAGCCACACGCACTCCGGCCCCGAGACCGGCTGCGTGCCCGGTGGAGCGCCGACGCCCGGCCCGTGGCTGGACCGGCTGAGCGAGGCGGTGGGCGTGGCCGTCCGGCGGGCGATCGAGGACGAGCGCCGCTGCGACGGGGAGGCGCGCCACGGCGAGCTGCACGACGTCGGCGCGGACCGCAGCCGGCCGTCCGCACCCGCGGTGGTCCCGCTCACCGTGATCGCCGTCCGCGAGGACGCGGGCGGGCGGCTCGCCGGCGTGCTGGTGGTGCTGCCCGTGCATCCCACGGTGTTGCCCGCCGCCAGTCGTCTGGTCAGCGCCGACCTGGTCGGAGCCGTCCGCCGGGCGCTGCGCGCGCGGCTCGGCCCGGACGTGTGGGCCCTGGTCGCCACCGGTGCGGCGGGCGACATCAGCACCCGCCACACCCGCCGTGGCCAGGACGCGGCCGAGCTGGACCGCCTCGCCGCGATCGTCGCCGACCGCTGCCTGGAGCTGCTGCGGGAGCCCCCGGCCCACGCCTGGTCGGCGGGCTCCGGCATCGCGTGGGCGGCGCGGCGGCTGCTGCTCGCCCCGTTCCGGCCCGGCGAGGAGGGCGGCCCGGTGGGCGCGGACCTGGCCGCGCTGGCCGACGGCCTGCGCGCGGCCGAGGCGGCCGGCGACCCGGTCGCCGTCCGGCTGGCCCGCAGCAGGCTGGAGGGCCTCCGGGCACGCCCGCAGCGCACGAACCCGGACCCGAGCCCGGACCCGAGCGCGAGCGCGAACCCGGCCCCGGACACGGGCGCGGGCGCGAACACGAGCCCGGACCCGATCGGCGTGCACGTGTACGCCGCCCGCCTAGGGGACCTGTCCCTGGCGGGCCTGCCCGGCGAGCCGTTCCTGGCCGTGGCCGAGAGCGTCGCCCCAGGCGGGCCGGTCATGGTGCTGGGCTACGTCAACGGCTATCCCGGCTACCTGCCGACCGCCGAGGCGTACGGCAGGGCCGAGTACGAAGTGCTGGTGAGCCAGGTGGCCCCGGGCAGCGCCGAGGCGCTGGCCGGGGCCGCGCGACAACTGCTGGAGGACATATGATCGGTCAGAATGAGTACTCCGGCGCCGCCAGAGCGGCTGTGGAGCGGGTGCTCGACGTGGAACGGAAGGCGATCGAACAGGCGGGCCGCCTGGTCTACGACGGATTGCGGGCCGGTGGGGTGGTGCAGGCGTTCGGCACGGGCCACTCCAGGGCGGTCGCGCTCGAACTGGCCGGCCGGGCCGGTGGGCTGGTGCCCGCGAACCAGCTCGGCATCCGCGACGTCGCCTACTACGGCGACGCCTCGCCGCAGGACATCCTCGACCCGAAGGTCGAGCGGGAGCCGGGACTGGCCCTGCGCATCTGGGAGCTGGCCGAGATCCGGCCCGCCGACGTCTTCGTGATCATCTCCAACTCCGGCGGCAACGCGGCGATCGTCGAGATGGCCCGCCTGGCGGGCGAACGCGGGCACCCGGTGATCGCGATCACCTCGCGGGCGCACACGGCCGAGGCCGCCGCCCGCGAGCCGGCCGCCGAAGGCGGTGCGCGGGCGCGGCTGGCCGACCTGGCCGACGTGGTCATCGACAACGGCGCGCCGTACGGGGACGCGGTCCTGCCGCTGCCCGGCGGCGGCGCCGTCTGCGCCGTGTCGAACCTGACCGGCGTCCTGATCGCTCAGCTCCTGGTCGCCGACGTGGTCGGCAGGTACCTGGAGGCCGGGCAGGCGCCGCCCGTCTACCAGTCCGCCAACACCCCCGGCGGCGACGCGCACAACGAGGCCCTGCTGGCCGCCTACGAAGGACGGGTGCGACTGGGAGACGCGTAAAGGCCGGAAAACACGTAAAAGGGGGTCAGGCGCGCACCAGCCGGTACGGCTGGCGCGGCCGCCCCGCCTGGGCACCCTTGACGGGGGGAACGGGCCAGGCCAGCCCCTCGTCCGCGAGGCTCTGCAGCACCCGGCGGGCGCTGCGCGGCGCGATGGCCAGCACGTCGGCGACGATCTCGGCGTCCACCACCATCGCGTCCGGCCCGTCGTCGAGCTGCTGGAGCAGCCGTTCCAGCAGCTTGGCCGCCTTGGTGGTGACGGCGGGCTCGGTTTCGGCCCGCCGCCGCCGGCGGACCGGCAGGGAGAGCACGGCGCCGTCGACGCCGACCAGGTAGGCCGACGCCGCGCCCGCGTTGCGCGCCTTGTCGACCGCCACCAGGGCGTTGGCGTCGGCGTCCCTGGCGGTGCTGCCCAGCCCGATGCCGACCTCGGCCTCGACGCCGACCTCGGAGCGGATCCGGTCCATGAACGGCGCCGCCCGCAACCCGTCGGTGGCCTGGCCGAGCGCGCCCAGCGTGGCGGTGACGACGTAGCTGTTCTCGTCGCGGGGGGCCACGGTCGCCCCCATGAGCCGGGCGTCAGCGAGCAGCGCCTGGTGCAGTTTGAGCTTGAGCTCCTGCTGCCAGTAGTTGCCGGGCCCCGAGTAGCTGGGCCGCGCGGAGGTGGCGAGCTCGACCACGACGATGGCGATCTGCGCCTCCTCCAGCCTGCTGCCGGTGCCGAGCAGGGCGGCGGTGTTGAGCGCCAGGCGCAGGGTGTGCGTGGTCGGCATCATCCGCAGGGCGGGCACCCCGGCGTTGTTCAGCGCCTTGGCGACACTCCTTATCGTGGTCAGCGCCGCCGTGGTGGCGCCCTGCCGGTAGAGCTGCTCGTGGAAGCCGATGAAGCCGCGGACGGACTCGGGCTGGTCGTACTCCGACAGGTGGACGCCCGCGGTGCTCACCCCGATCTCGCCGTAGGCCTCGTCCACGTCGGCGGCGGGCAGCGAGTCGATGCTCACCCTGGCCGGGTCGATGCCGTGCTTGAGCACTCCGCGCAGGAGGCAGGCGTAGAGGCCGGCCCCGCTCATCGGGACGTGCGTGGCCGGCAGGGGCAGCTCGCCCGCCTGCCTGGCGAGATCGTGCTGGAGCGGGCCGGTGAAGAGCACGACGTCGATGCTGTCCGCGATCCGGGAGAACTTCTCGTACGTCTCGTGCTCCCCGGCGTGCGGAGCGCCCACCAGCCGCCAGTCGGCGGCGGCGGGCAGGTCGGCGCCGACCATCACGATCTGCTCGACGAGGTCGTGCGGGCCGACCACGCCGATCCCCACTCTGGACCGTGTCTCGGGACGCAACCGCTCCATGCTCTTGATCACCCCAGTCCCGAACGCCATCGAAGGAGGCGGGTCATCGTTCCGCCGAGCACCGCCGCCCGATCCTCATCGGTAAGGTCACTGAAGATTACCCGGCCCAGCGACATCCGGAGATCAATGAACGGGAAGTCGGAGCCGTAGACCACCCGGTCCGCGCCCACCTCGCGCACCATCGCGGCGATGTCGGCACCGGTGTTGTAGGAACCGCAGAGCTCCAGTATCACCCCGGGGCGCCGCTGCGCCACCTCGATCGCGACCTCGAAGCCGAGCGGGGTGGCCCCCGCGTGCCCGGCGAGGATCACCACGCCGGGATGGTCGGCCGCCACGCGGTCCACCATGGGCAGGTCGTTGTACGCCGAGCCGTCGTAGGTGTGCGTGAGCACGGGACAGCCGGTCCGCTCGGCGAACTCCCACACCGGGGCGTAGCGCGGGCCGGTGAGCGGGTAGTCGTGCAGGTCGGGGTGGAGCTTGATGCCGCCGAAGCGTTCGTCGTCGCCCCACTTCTCCAGCTCTCCCAGCGGGTCCTGCCACGGGTTGACGGTCAGGTAGCCGGTGAAGTGGCCGGGCGCGAGGTCCACCGCCGCGGCGGTCGCGGCGTTGCCGGCGGCGGCGTCGAGCTGGATCGCCAGGTGACTGGAGATGACGGCGTGGGACACGCCGCACCGGTCCATGACCTTGACCATCGCCTCGGGTCCCGCGTCGGGGATGAAGAAGAGGCTGTACGGGCCGGAGTGCGCGTGCGCGTCGACGATCCGGAGGCCGGTCTGGGGGCGCCGCTCGCGCAGCGCGGACACGAGCGGGTTCACGCGGCCTCCGCCTTGAGCAGGCCCAGCAGGGTGCCGGAGCCGATGGTGGTCACGGCGTCGTCGTCGAGTTCGGCCCAGAGCAGCCGGGTGACGACCTCGGCCGGGTCGCGCAGCGGGGCCCCGGTGCCGAACACGAGGCGGTGCGCGCCGTACCGCTCGGTGAGCCATTCGAGCCCGCGGTGCGAGGACAGGTTGGCCAGCCCGAGGTAGACGTTGCCGGTGCGGGACAACACCCCGGCCGCCTGCCGGAGCAGGCGGTAGCCGAGCGAGCCGACGACGATCGGCAGGCCCGGGTGCGCGGCCGCGATGGCCTCCACGGCGGGCCAGCCGATCTGCGGCGCGTCCACGAGCAGCGGCAGCCCGGCCTCGGCGATCGCGCCGAGCATCGGCGCCGCGTCCCGGCCCGCCAGGTCGTAACCGTGATCGGCGGGGTAGGCGCGGACGGCGCGGACGCCCCCGTCGAGGGCGGCGGCGACGAACTGGGCGGGCGTGCCCGTCTCCCCGCAGGTGTCGGGGAGCATCACCCAGCACGGGTGCAGCCGGGGCTCGGCCGCGACCAGGCCGAGCAGCTCCCTGTTGCCCGTCCCCGGGTCGTGCAGCCACGACAGGGTGTGGCTCACCACCGCTTCGGCGATGCCGAAGCGGTCCATGTCGGCCAGTGCCCGCGTGACCGTGCCCGGGCCGGCGTCCCTGCGGGGATGGCGGCCGAGCATGGCGTCAGCGTCGATGAGCATGGACCGTCCATCCGTCAGGGATCGTGGGCGGCTCGTCGCGGTAGGGGAAGACACCCACCGTGAAGCGGCCGTCGTGGCGGCGCAGGCCGAGCGAGTGGATCTCGCCGTACTCGGCCGTCCGCGTCAGTGGGTCGGGGATTCTGGCGGGGCCGGTCCCGTACAGGACCTCGTCGGGTGGTTCGAGGGGGACGACGAGGATGCCCGGCCCCCGGCCGCCGCCGGCGTAGCCGCCGGCCCGCGCGGTCCACGGCGACAACCCGTGGATCTGCCAGATCGCGTCGGCGTCGATCCGGTCGTTGATCACCCAGTACGGCGACGGGCCCTTCACGAAGCGGATCTCGCGGTCGTGGCGGGCGCTGTAGCCGTGGTGGTGCCCGGCGAAGACGTCGGCCTCCGGCGTGACGGAGAACAGGTCGCAGGCCGCGCGGCGGTCCTCGGTGTACTCCTGGCCGGGCACCAGCAGGGTGTTGTGCGCCCTGGTCGCCTGGTACCAGTCGTAGTAGCCGGGATCGTCGTAGGACGGCGGGCCGCCTCCCTCCCAGGCCAGCGGCACCCCCCAGCCGGACAACACGAAGTCGAGCGCGGCGTGGTGGCTGTGCGGCTCCAGCTCGTGGCCGATGTACGGGCCGTAGTTGATCACCGTGTGGAAGTGGTCGTGCCGGAAGGTCGCGTAGCCGCTGGCCGCCAGGTTGTGCGAGCCTTCGGCGGGCTGGTCGCCGTCGAGCCAGACGACGCCGCTGTCCTGCAGGTGCGGCACCCAGCCGGCCGGCGTGGCCAGGATCGTCAGCCAGCGGAGCATGGCCTGGTAACGGGGGTGCGCGTCGAGCTCGGGTTCGACGGCCGCGGCCCGGCCGAGCCCTTCGAGGCACATGCCGTGGTAGCCGGGCGAGCGTTCGTGGTGGCCGCCGTCGGCCCGCACGTCGTGCTCCAGGTGCTCCAGGACGCGGGCCGTCGCGACCTCGGCCCAGTGGGCCGATTCGGGGAGGTCGGCGAAGACCCTGGCGGTGTGCAGCAGCTCGCAGGCGGTGGCGAACTGCCAGTTGCCGTGCCTGAACTCGTCGTGCTCCTCGGCGGCCCAGCGGGCGCCGCCGAGCACGGTCTTCATCATCCGCAGCCAGCATCCGTCGCTCAGCGCGGGCTCGTCGGCGAAGACGGCCAGGGCCTCGGTGACGTACATGGCGCGGGCCCGCACGCCGAGCGAGTACCAGACGACGTCGAGGCCGGGCCAGTCGCCCACCACCTGGTCGCGGCCGTCGTACCACTGGCGGAAGAGGCGGTCCCACTCGGCGGCGTAGCGCGGGTCGCCGGTCTCGGCGTAGGCCGAGACCAGCGGGCTCATCCAGCGCAGGTAGTGGAAGCCGTACAGCCGGGAGCGGCCGTGGCCCTTGTCGAGGAAGTCGACCTCGGTCCCGAGCAGCGCGTCCGCGCCGGCGGCGGCGGTCGCGGCGGGCACCGGCCGGGCCCGCCGCCAGCGCCGGGCCTCGGCGACGCTCGGCGCGCCGAGCTCGGTCAGCAGCGCCTCGTCGCTGATGTGCCGCATCCGCGCGTGGTCGACGTGCGGCGCTTTCTCCACGTGACTCATGCCGGCTTCACCGGCAGTCCCGTGCGGGCCGACTCGTGCGCGGCGGCGAGCACGGCGGTCACGTGCCGCGAGCTCTCCACGCTCACGAGCGGCTCGGCGCCGGTACGGGCGCAGTCGACGAAGTGGTGGATGGCGTCACGGTAGGCGCCGGCCGGCACGCCGTGCACCACCCGCTGCAGCATGTTCCTGGGATAGGAGTAACCCTGCTCGGTGGCGAGCTGGATGTTCTCCTTCTGCCGGTCGAGCTGGATGACGCCCCCCTCGCCCACCACGGTGACGTAGCTGTCCACCATGGTGGGGAAGGTGCTGGGGTAGATCCAGGCCGACTCGAACGTGGCCACCGCGCCGCCGGCGAACCTGGCCTGGATCTGCATGGCGTCGGGGGTCTCGATGCCGAGCCCGCGCAGTTTGCCGTAGCGGGCGGTGGCGAAGACCTCCACGACGCGGTCGTCGTAGAGCCAGGTGACCAGGTCGATGTCGTGGCTGGACAGGAACCACGCGCAGGTGGTCTGGTCGGCCCAGCCGATCATCTCGGTGGGCACGTGGATGGTGTCGTCCTTGCGGGCGTAGCCCACGACGGGCTCGCCGATCAGCGGCATCTGATCCTTGGCCTGCGCGTAGGCGGGCACCCAGCGGTGGTTGAACAGGCACATCGCGGTCACGCCCGCCTGCCGGATCGCGGCGACGGAGCGGTCGGCGTCCTCGACCGTCGTGGTGAACGGCTTCTCGACCAGGATGTGCACGCCCGCCTCGGCGGCGGCCACCATCACGTCGGCGTGCAGGTGGTCGGGTGTGGTGATCGAGACGGCGTCGACCGTGCCGGAGGCGAGCAGCTCCCGGTAGCCGGGGAAGACCGCCGCCTGGGGCGCGTGCTCCAGGGGACGGCGGGCGACCGCGGTGATCTCGGCGTCCGGGTGGGCGGCCAGGACCTCGGCGTGGCCGCGACCCATGATCCCGGCCCCGACGATCCCGATTCTGAGCTTAGGCAAGAGCGTCATTCCATTGCTTCTCGGCGGTTTGCAGTGCTTCTTCAGCGGTCTTGGAGCCCTGGAGGAAGGCCCGCAGCTCCTCGGCCAGCGCCTCCGTCAACTCCATGTCCTTCTGCGTGCCGAGCGGGGTGTACTCCAGCTTCGGCAGCCCCTTCACGATGATGCCGCGGGCCACGTCCATCGGGTCGTCGCTGCCCTGACCGGCGAAGAAGGGGTCCTTGGTCGAGGAGATGGTCGAGGGGTAGATCGGCACCAGCTTGCAGAAGGCGAGCTGGTTGGCGCCGTTGGCGAAGAACTTGACGAACTCGGCCGCGGCCTGCTGGTGCGCCGACGCCTTGGGGATGGCGAAGGTCTGCTGGGCGAGCAGCAGGTAGCCGCCGGTCTTGGTCTGCACCGGCTCGGTGATCGCGAGGTCGCCGTAGACGTCGGGCGCGTTCTTCTGGATGTTGAGCAGTGTGGCGGCGAACGTGCTCGCGGACATGGCGAGCTGGCCGTTCTCCAGGCTCTGCGGGAAGTTGCGCACGTCCTTGGAGATCGAGCCGGGCGCGATGCCGTGGTCGTCGTAGCTCTTCTTGAAGCTGCCGAGCAGCTTGACGACCTCCGGGGTGTTGAAGGCGGCCTTCTTCTTGTCCGCCGACAGCAGGTCGACCCCGTAGTAACGCAGGACGGAGGCGACGTTGATGCCGGGGATGTCGTTGGTGCCGTAGACCTTCGTCTCGGCGTAGACCTTGTTCGCCAGGGCCAGGGCCTCGTCGTAGCTCTTCGGCGGGGCCTTCTCGTCGAAGCCGGCCTTGGCGACGACGGACTTGCGGTAGATGCCCACCGGGGTGCCGCCGTTGTACCACGGCACGGCGTAGAGCTTGCCGTCCACGCGCAGCGGCTCGACCAGGTTCGGCTGGAAGTCGGCCAGGTCGGCGGGCTTGAACAGGGTGTCGAGCGGGGCCAGCGACGGGACGAACCTGCCCAGGTCGCTGGAGGCGAGGTTGACGGCGTCGGGGACGTCGCCGCTGGCGACCGCGGCGAGCAGCTTGGTCGCCATGTCCTGGCCGGGCACGTCGACCCACTTCACGGTGACCTTGGGGTGGGCCTTCTGATACTGGGCGATCAGGCCGTCGATGTAGGCGCCGTAGTTCTTCTTCAGGTTGATCGTCCAGAACTCGACCTCACCCTCGAACGGCTGGTCGTCAGCCGTTCCTGCGGTTCCGCCCGACGTGCCTGCGACGCAGCCGGACGTCAGGAGCGCCAGGGCGAGCGCTCCAACCGTTAAGGCACCTTTTCTCATCACCGCGGACCTCCTGGCTGTTATGGCCGTCCTTAATGCTTGCTTTCGGCACCTTGGCAGGCTGCGGCTTCTGCCGTCAAGTCTCAGTTCACCGCAGACCTTGACGTCTTTCGCTGGCCGTTAATAGGCTCCGCTCACATTCCGGCCAGCTTTTATCGAAGCTACGGCCAGCACAATTTGGTTTTGAAGGATGTGATGCCGATGGCCATCAGCCGGACCCCGGGACAGCGCTGGTACACGCCGTACCTCTTTCCGATCCCGGCTCTCGTGCTGTTCGGCGTCTTCTTCGCCTGGCCGGCGATCACCGCGCTGCAGCTCTCCTTCACCGACTACGACGGGGTGAGCCCGCCGGTCTTCACCGGCCTGGACAACTTCGTCAGGATCCTTGACGACGGCCGCTTCTGGACGGCGCTGCGCAACTCGCTGCTGTTCCTGCTCGGCCTGTTCCCGCTGCTGGTCGTCCTGCCGCTGCCGCTGGCCGCGCTGGTCAACCAGAAACTGCCGGGCATCAGGACGTTCAGGATGCTCTACTACCTGCCCGTCGTGACGTCGATGGTCGCGGTGGCGGTGGCCTGGAACTACCTCTTCCACCAGCAGGGCATCCTCAACTGGCTGCTCACCGGCTTCGGCCTGCTGGACGAGCCCATCCAGTATCTCCTCGACCCGGTCTGGGCCCTGCCCGCGCTGATCCTCGTCGAGGGCTGGAAGAGCATGGGCGTCTACATGATGATCTACCTGGCCGGCCTGCAGACGATCCCCACCAACCTGTACGAGGCGGCGCGGGTCGACGGGGCCGGCGCCTGGCGGCGGATGTGGAGCATCACGGTGCCGCTGATGGTCCCGTACATCGCGGTCGCGACCACGATGGCCATGCTCGACGCCATGCAGGCGTTCACCACGGTGTTCGTCATGACGAAGGGCGGGCCGCAGGACGCCACGCTCATGCTCGGCTACTACGTCTGGTCCGAGGCGTTCGAGAAGTACGACATGGGCTACGCCAGCGCCGTCGGGCTCGTCCTGTGGGTGCTGCTGATCGTCATGGCCCTGCTCAACCACCGGCTCACCAGCGGAAGGAAGGAAGAGCGTTGACCCGCAGATTCGGCTTCTACGCCCGGCGCACCGGCATGTACGTGCTGCTCGTCGCCATCGCCCTGGTCTTCGTCGGCCCCTTCCTGATCCTGCTGTCGGCCGCGCTCAAGCCCGCCGGACAGGCCGTCTTCTCCTTCCCGCCCGACATCATCCCCCGGCCGCCGGTGCTCACCTGGGCCCAGGAGGCGTGGACGGCCATCCCGTTCCTCCGCTACCTGCTCAACTCCGTGCTGCTGGTGGGCACGACGGTGCCGCTGTACATCCTGGTGTCGGCACTGTGCGCCTATCCCCTCGCCCAGATGCGGTTCCGGGGCCGGAACCTGATCTTCTTCGCGATCCTGGCCACGATGTTCATGCCGGGCGAGGTCATGCTGCTGCCCAGGTTCCTGGTGGTCTCGCAGCTCGGGCTGGCCGACAACTACCTGGGGCTGATCCTGCCCGGGGTGCTCTCGGCGTTCGGGATCTTCCTGCTCCGCCAGACCTTCGCCGGGGTGCCGCGCGACGTGGTGGACGCCGCCAGGACGGACGGCTGCAACGAACTGCGCATCTTCTGGCACGTCATGCTGCCCGCCGCCCGGCCCACCCTGGCCGTCCTCGGCGTCTTCGGCTTCATCTCGGTCTGGAACAGCTTCATCTGGCCCATGGTCGTCCTCAAGGACTCCTCGCTCTATCCCATCGCGCTGGGCATCGCCTACCTGGCGGGCATCACGGGCACCGACGTCCGCAGCCTCGCCGCCGGCACGGTGATCTCGATCCTGCCCGTCGTCGTCTTCTTCATGTTCATGCAACGCCACGTCCTCGAAGGCATGCGCGGTGCGGTCAAAGGCTGACACCGCGTCCCACCCCCCTCGGAAGGCAGTTTTATGCATTTGTCCCGCAGGCAGTTCACCACCGGCGCCCTGGCCATGGGCGCCTTGGCACCCTTCGCCGGCTCACTGACCGGTACCGCCCAGGCCGCGGCCGGTCACGACTACACCGCGCGCGCGACGTTCGACCTGTTCGACCAGACCTTCCACGCGAGCACGTCCGTCGGGCAGCCGACCGACACCAACGAGGCCGGCGGGCTCGCCTGGGGGCAGTCGTACGTCCTGGCCGGGTTCATCCGCATGTACGAGGCCTACAAGGACACCCACTACCTGGACCGGCTGATCACCAACATCGACCTGGTGCTGGCCGGGCGCGACTCGGCGCGCGGAGTGACGGACTATCGCGGCCGCTCGCAGCCGGCCTGGCGGGCGATGGCGCCCTACACCGTCGGGACCGCCACGCTGAAGGCCGCGGACGGCACGCCGCTGCTGGAGGTACGCAGCTCGCTCACCTACGCCAACGACGCGGTCGCCACCGTCACGGCGGGCACCTCCGAGGACCGCTTCACCTTGGAGGTCAGGAACAACAAGACCAACCTGGTCGCCACCTTCCCCGACCTGTCGCTGGACCCGTCGGCGGCGGACTACGCGGTGCGCCGGATCCTCGACGCCTTCCCGACCCCGACGAAGGTGACGGCCAAGGACCTGCGGCCCGCGCCGTCCGGCGGCGCGGTGCCCGCGCTCGGGGCGACGCCGCTCGTCTCGCTGCCGGTCGTCTTCACCGTGCACACCGGCATGATCACCTACCCGATGGCGTCGTTCGCCAAGATCGTCCTGCGCGACCCGCGCCTGGCGGCCGTGGCGAAGTACCGGCACAAGGCGATCGAGTACCTCAAGGCGGCGCGGGACGCGGCGGCCGTGCACGACGACGAGTGGCGGCAGACCGACGACGGGTACGGCTACTTCGTCTGGAACAAGGGGACCCCGCTCGGCTACGACGGCACCGAGCAGCCCAGCAACCAGGGGCTGGCCCTCGGCCAGACCTACGCCGAGCTGGCCGCGGCCACGGGCGACCCGTTCTACCGGGACCGGACCCGGCGGATGGCCCGCATGCTCACCCGCGAGCTCACGGTGGACGCCGACGACGCCTACGTGTGGACGTACTGGCCCGCGTTCGGCAAGGCGGCCCAGGGCTTCGCCAAGGCCGACGGCGTCTCGGAGTACACCCCGTCCAGCACCCCGGTCCGCAGCATCGAGGACCTCAGCCACGGCGCGATCGACGTCGAGTTCGCCGCGGCGGCCTTCCGGAACAAGCTCGCCTTCACCGGCCGGGACATGGCCAGGTTCGCGCGCACGTACAGCAAGAACCTGATCGCCCCGACCGGCGCCGACGGCCTCCCGTCGGCCTACGTGCGCGTGGACGGCACCGGCGGCGCCGTCACGCCCGGTCAGTATCTCCAGGCGCCCCGCTGGATGGCGGTCGCACAGTGGGACGACGCCGTGTTCACCCACTCCCGCTCGATCTACGAGGCCCGCGCCGTCGAGCCGCAGTACGGCTCCTACCTGCTCTCCGTCGCCTACCTCAACTGGCACGCCCGCCGCCGCTAACGCTCACCGAGGCGGGCACAACGGCGTGCCCGCCTCGTTCTCCCGCCGCGCGTGCGGCGTCACCTGGTACGTGCGGGCCCAACGGCGTGCCCGCATCCTTTCCGCCGCGCGTGCGGCGGCACCTTCCGGCCCGGCGCCCTCGTCTCATGGACGGCTCCGGGCCGGACCCGTGTCCGGGCTCCTGGCCGTCCGGAAGGGTCAGCCGCTCCTGAGGTCGGCCAGCGTCTCGTCGGCCCACTCGATGCCGGTGCGGGCCTGCCGCAGGCCGAGCTGGAGCGCGTGCCGGCCGAGCTCGCCGGTCGTGGTGCACTCCAGCACGGCCAGCCGGGACGCGAAGCCCGCCCTGATCCGCTCGACCATCGCGATCCCCTCGTCCCGGCCGAGCAGCGGCAGCAGGTACGCCTGCAGCGCGGCCTCGTTCCGGATGGTCGTCGAAGGCGCGTGCTCGATCAGCCACGCGCGCAGCTCCTCCGTGCCGCCGGGCGTGATCGTGTAGATCTTGCGCCCCCGCGCGCCCTCGGCCTCGGCCGAGACCAGCCCCTCGGCGGCCATCTTCACCAGCTCCGGATAGATCTGCGTGTGCCCGGCCTGCCAGACGTGGTTGAGCGAGTGCTCGAACTTCTTGGCCAGGTCATAGCCGCTGGCCGGGCCGGAACCCGACAGCAGCCCGAGCAGTGCGATCCGTAGGGACATGCCCGTCAGCATATCGAAGACTTGACATGTAAGAGCTTACCTATCACTCTTCACATGTGAATACTGACACTCAAACTCAGGGCAAGGGCATCGTCCTGATCGCCGTGCTCGGCGGGATGTTCCTGGCGATGCTCGATCAGACGATCGTCGGCACGGCGCTGCCGCGCATCACGGGCGAGCTGGGCGGCGCCTCGTTGTACACGTGGGTGGTGACCGCCTACCTGCTGACCTCCACGGTGACCGTGCCGCTCTACGGCAGGCTGTCCGACCAGCACGGCAGGAAGCCGTTGTTGCTGATCGGCATGGTGGTGTTCGTGGCGGGCTCGGCGTTGTGCGGGGTCGCGCAGGACATGCCGCAGCTCATCGCCTTCCGCGCCGTGCAGGGCCTGGGCGCGGGCGCGTTGCTGCCGTTGTCGATCGCGCTGGTGATGGAGATGTTCCCGCCCGGGGCGAACGGCTCCCGCGTGCAGGGCGCGCTCGGCGGCGTGATGGGGCTGACCTACCTGGCGGGGCCGTTCCTCGGCGGGCTCTTCACCGACCAGGCGAGCTGGCGGTGGGCCTTCTTCGTCAACGTGCCCCTCGGCCTGGTGCTGATCGCGATCGTCGTCCTGCGCCTGCCGAACCGGCCGGGCGCCGGCGGCGGCGGCCGTCCCGACTACGCGGGCATCGCCGTCTTCACCGTGGCCATCAGCGCGCTGCTCGTGGGGCTGACGGAGAAGGGCCTTGACGGCAACTCCTGGACCGACGCGGTCGTGGCCGGGCCGATCCTGGGGGCGCTGGTGCTGCTGGCCGTGTTCGTGGTGGTGGAGCGGCGGGCGGCCGGCCCGATCATGCCGATGCACCTGTTCGGGAACCGTACGTACACGCTGGTCAGCCTGACGTCGTTCGCCTCGGCCTTCTGCATGTTCGCCGGCGTCGTGTTCCTGCCGCGCTACTTCCAGGAGTCCCTGGGCGTCAGCGCCACCGAGTCGGGGCTGCGGATCTACCCGATGACGCTGGCCATGGCGGCGGGCAGCGTGCTCATGGGCGTCCTGATGTCCAGGACGAAGGTGTACAAGCCGTGGCTGCTCGTCTCCCCGTTCCTGATGGTCGCCGGCGCGCTGCTCTGCCTGGGCCTGACCCAGCGGACCGGCCCTGTGGCGCTGGCGTTGTGGATGTTGCCGCTGGGGCTGGGGGTGGGGCCGATGCTCTCGGGGCTGACCGTGGCCGCGCAGCAGTCCGTGGCGCCGCAGTACATCGGCACCGCTTCGGCGAATCTGACCTTCTTCCGTCAGATCGGCGGCTCCGTGGCGCTGGCCGTGGGCGGCACGCTCTATTCCGCGACGGTCGCCGCCGACGCGCCGGCGCACGGCCTGGCCGCCGCGCACGCCGCCGCGGCCGCCGCGGTCATCCCGTCGCTGGGCGTCGTGGGCGCGCTGGTCGCTCTGGTCGCGCTGCTGGCGATGCCCGCCAGACGGCTGGACGCGCCCGCCACGCCACAGGCCAAGGTACCGGCCGGTTTCGCGTCATAAGCGGCTCCATGCGAAGCTGTAAAGGTCCCAACACGACGGAGGTCCTCATGGCGGAAACACCGGAGCCGGAAACCAGCGAAACTCCCGAGGACGAGATGAAGCGCAAGTTCCGCGAGGCACTTGACCGCAAGCGTGACCAGAACGCGAGCGCGGGCGCGGAGGGCAAGGGCGTCGACACATCGAAGATCCACGGGGCGCACGGTCCAGCGGCGAGTAAAAGATCGTTCAGGCGCAAGAGCGGCGGCTGAAAGCTGGAATTCAAGGGAGGCACGGCATGCCGTGTCTCCCTTTCTCTTTGCCGAGAGAGGTAGATCTTCGCCCGATTCATGACGAATAGTTTGCGTTTGTCCGGAATGCGTGATTACAGTGGTCGCCATCACACCAGCTGGTGGTGTGGCCCTCACCCAGGAGGGACCAGCCGGCTGGCGCCGAATTCCGATCATCGGGAACCGGGGACCCAAGTCTTCGGGGTGAATCCGACCATGCGTCGGTAGGGCATCTCCACGCCCGAACCCGTCAGCTAACCCGGTAGGCGTGATGGAGAGGACCTCATACATGCGAAACCGCGTCGAACCCCCAGAGCGGGCGGTGCCGGCCGCCTGCTGAGCGGCCCCCCTTCCCCCGGCTTTTCCACGCTCCGCGCGGCCACCCTCCGTCAGGCGCTCTGCCCGGCTGTGCTCGTTCCCCCGAGCGTGTTCCCCGTCCCCTCGCGAAGGACCGTGTATCTTCATGTCTGCTCGTTCTGGCCTGCGTTCCCTCGCTCTGATCGGCGCCTCCGCCATCGGCGCGCTGACCATTGCCGGCGCCCCCGCTCACGCCGATTCCGGCACTGACGAGAAGATCCTGCTCAAGGGCTCGACCACCGCCTCCTACTTCTGGGACGACTCCTCCGGCCGCGCCGGCGACACCGGCCTGCCCGCCAGCGGCAAGCCCATGCAGAAGGGCATGATCGCCAGCCCGAGCTGGCCGCTGCTCACCGAGGGCTACGTCGTCTACAAGGGCAAGAAGATGCCGTTCTTCGTCGGCGACCGCGGCCCCGGCGAGCCCTCCAGTCGTGGCGTCATGCTCGACCTCGACGCCAAGACCTTCGCCGACCTCACCGGCGGCAGGTTCAACTCCAGCACGCTCGGCGTCGACGGCGTCGGCGGCCAGGGCCACATCGACATCGACTACGTCATCACCAAGTGGGGCGCCGGCGTCGGCAAGAAGAACCACCCGGTCGCGTTCTCGACCGGCGCCTGGGCCGAGCGGGACACCAACCCGGCCACGCCGCCGAAGGTCCAGGACGACGAGGAGGCGGCCCAGGGCGGCGGCCAGGCCGTCGAGGCCCCCGCGACCGAGGCCACCGAGGCCAAGGCGCCGGGCACCGTGGGCAACACCCTGCTGGTCGGCGCGCTGGCTCTGGCCGGTGGCGGCGCCGTGCTCGGGAGCGAGCGCATCCGCACGCTCATCAAGCGCTGACTTTACGGCGCAACACCAGAATGTCATTCTGGTGTCCGTGACCACCCGCGTAGCCGCCAACGGCATCGACATCGCCTACGAGAGCTTCGGCTCGCCGCAAGGGCGTCCCCTGCTCCTGATCATGGGGCTCGGCGCGCAGCTCATCCACTGGGACGAAGAGTTCTGCGAGCTCCTGGCCGAGCAGGGACACCACGTCGTACGGTTCGACAACCGCGACACGGGCCTGTCCACCCACTTCCACGACGCCGGCGTGCCCGCCGCGGGAGCGCCTTCGGCGTACCTGCTGGACGACCTGGCCGACGACGCCGCCGGGCTCATGCACGCCCTCGGCTGGCCCGCCGCGCACCTGGTCGGCGCCTCGATGGGCGGGATGATCGCCCAGACGCTGGCCATCCGCCATCCGGAACGTGTGCTCAGCCTCACCTCGATCATGTCCACGCCCGGCCCCGCGGCCGCCCCGCCGAGCGCGGCCGCCACCGCCGTCCTGATGGCCAGGCCCGCCGCCGGTCGCGAAGCCATCCTGGCGCAGGCGCTGGAGACGTGGTCGGTCATCGGCTCGCCCGGCTACGAGCTGGATCGCGACCGGGTGACCAGGCTGGCCGGGCTGGCCTTCGACCGGTGCTTCGACCCCGCAGGCACCGCCAGGCAGCTCGCGGCCATCATGGCCTCGGGCGACCGTACGGAGCTGCTGGCCGGGGTCCGGGTGCCCACGCTGGTGCTGCACGGCGAGGGCGACCAGCTCGTCCCGGTCGAGGGCGGCCGGGCCACGGCAGCGGCCGTTCCCGGGGCGCGGCTGGTGACCTATCCGGGGATGGGGCACGACCTGCCCAGGCCGCTCTGGCCCGGCATCGCGGCCGAGATCACCAAACTGACCTCCGGCTGACCTGGCATCTCTCATAGGGCCCGTGGCCGGGCGGACACGGGCCTGACCGGGCGCTCCTGACCGGGCGCTCCTGACCGGGCGCCCCTGATCGGGCGCCCCGGCGTGGCCCGCGCTGGGCGCGCGGGCCACCTTGAGCCGGTGGTCAGACCTCCAGCTTCTCCTCGATGCTCCGGAGCTGGTGGCGGGCCAACGCCAGGTTGGCGCGCCCGCGATCGAGCGCCAGGTAGAGGAACAGCCCCTTGCCGCCACGCCCGGTCAGCGGGCGGATGATGTGGTACTGCCCGCTCAGCGTGATCAGGATGTCCTCGATGGCGTCCTTGAGACCCAGCGAGTCCATCGTGCGCAGTTTGGACTTGACCACTTCGGTGTTGCCCGCGGCGGCGACCTGGAGGTCCAGGTCCTTGGAGCCGCCCAGAGTGCCCAGCGCCATGCCGCTGCCGTAATCGACGATCGCCGCTCCGATGGCGCCGTCGACGCCCATCATCTCCTTGAGAGAGACGTCCATGCTCGCCATGTTTCCTCCCTTTCTGCGTGCGATGGTTCAGTGCTTGCGTGCTGCGACGGCGGCCACTCCGGCAGCCGTCTTCCTGCCCTCCAGCCGCAGGAGCCCGACGTTCGCGCCGGGGCCTGCCAGGACTGTGAGGACGATGGTGGGGCCGGCGGCGTAGAAGGCCACGAAGCCGGCGGTGCCCGAGATGAGCGTCTCTTCGAAGGTGCCGTGACCGCTCATGATCAGCATCCGCCTGCTCATCGCCAGCAGCGCGGCCGACAGTGCCGCCACCTGCTCGCCGTGGCCGGCGGGGAGGTCGCAGGCGATCTGGAGGCCGTCCACGGTGCAGGCGACGCTGCCGTTCACGTCGGGCGTGCGCTCGCGCAGGAGCGCCATCTCCTCCAGAACCTCTTGTCGTAGCTCCACCGGTGGCCTCCTCCTGAGTGAGAGGAACCTCACGACAGCTCCTCGAGCGCTTTCTTCAGCCGCATCAGCAGCGCCAGATCGGTCGGATCGCCCGTCGTGGCCGGGCCGTACGGCAGACCGGCCGCCCTCGGATCGTGCGGCGGGCGCTGGTACGTCTCCTGTCCTCGCTTGGGCAGTTCCGGCCCGCCCTCCGCCTGCTCGTCCGGCCCGCCGTCGGTCCCGTCGTCATCGCCGGGCCCGATCGCGAGAACGTCGTGTCCCCGAGGGGCCTCGATGGCGGGATCCCGGCGGCCGGGCGGCAGGCTGGGCTGCTCCTGCGGGGCGAGCAGGCCCGAGGCCGCCAGCCGCCGGACCGCCAGCAACACCGAGTAGCCCGAGCGCCCGATCTGCTTGGCCAGCTCCAGCGGTGTGGCCTTCTGATCGGCGCGCAGGACGACCTCCCACTGCACCCGGCTCAGCGTCACCCCGTGTCCCGGCAGCCGCGCCACCGGCCGCACCGGCAGCGTGTCCACGTCGGCGAACGGCCAGATCCGGGCGAGCTGCGCCCGCCGCCGCGCGCACTCCCGCACCAGCCCCGGCACGTCGAAGTACCACTGCTCGCCCAGCCAGTGCCGCTCCCCGGGACGGAACTTGGGCCGCGTGCCGGTGATCGGCAGCAGGAAGAAGGCCGCGTCCAGGACCACACCGAGCACGGCGTACTGCAGCTCGCCCGGCGTGATGGGCCCCTCCTTGAGCAGCCGCTCGCACCCGCCGTCCGCCCGCATCCCGCGCAGCGCCGCCTCGGTCATCAGGTCCCTGGCCGTGAGCAGGCGCTCGACGCTGGGAGTCTGGGCGCACTCCATGTACGTCACGCGCCCGTCGGAGAGAAAGATCGTGCCGTTCCTGCCCACCCGCAGGGCGCCCGTCGAGCGCTCTCGGGCGAGCCCGGCCAGGAGTGCGTCCAGCTTCGTCATGGGTCACGTCGTCAGGCGGCTGGAGATGGACTGGAGACGGTGGCGGGCCAGGGCCAGGTTAGATCGCTCCAGGTCCAGGCGTACGTAGATGACCAGCGGCCCCTCGAAGACCGTCTCCAGGAGCCTGAGCAGATGGTGGCCCTTGTCCGTGGTGACGAGCATGTCGTCGATGCGCACGACGTCACCCGGGCACGAGCGGGCCAGGCCGTCGGTGGTCGCCCGTAACGCCTCGGTCAGGGCGGCGGCCGAGCGGTCCGCGTCCACACCGGAGGCGCTGCTGAAGGCGACCGCCATGCCGCTGGTGTTGTCGACCAGCATGGCGTCCAGCGCACCCGGTATGGACATGACCTCCGCCAGGCAGGTGTCGATTCCGAGCACCGGACCCCTCCCTCGCCGTTGTGGGACGGAGTCAGCGTAGGGGGGAGGAGAACACCGGAAAGTATCGGCCGTCGCCGGCGTTAAGCTTTTATACGGCTACTGCTAAGAAAAACAACACTACTACTGATAATTGTGCGATTTACGAGAATTTCTCGCTATTAAGGGGAATGGCGGAACCGCGCGCGGCGCCGGGGCCTATTGATCGGGTTCGTCGGGCAGCAGCGCCTTCTCGTCGGGCTTGTGCACCAGCACGTTCTCCACGTACGACTTCACGGCCGCGGTCAGCCCCACGTCGGCGCCCTGCTCCTCGGACAGGTACCAGCGGTGGTCGAGAATCTCGTGGAAGAATTGCGCGGGCTCCAGCTTGCCGCGCAATTCCGCCGGAATGCTCTCTATCGTCGGCTGGAACACCTCCGCCAGCCACCGGTGCGCCACGATGGCCTCGTCCTCGTGCCGCAGCCCCTTGGCCACCCTGAACCCGTCGAGGTCGTTGAGCAGCCGCCGCGCCTGGTTCTCCTCCACGTCCAGCCCGGTCAGCCGGAGCAGCCGCCGCTGGTGGTGCCCGGCGTCCACGACCTTGGGCCGGACGATCAGCCGCCCGGTGCCGACCTTGCGCCGCACCATCATCTCGGCCACGTCGAAGCCGAGCAGGTTCAGCCGCCTGATGCGCTGCTCCACCCGGTGCCAGTCGACCTCTTCGATGATCTCGCTCTGGGTGATCTCCTCCCAGAGGCGGTGGTAGCGGGTGACGACGTCCTCGGCGGTGTCCATGGGGTCGATCGACGGGTGCAGCAGCCCGCCGGCCTCCAGGTCGAGCATCTCGCCGAAGATGTTGGTGTGCGCGGCGTCGATGTCGGCGAGCCGCTGCCCCTCGCTGATCATCGGATGCATCTCGCCGGTCTCGGCGTCCACGAGGTAGGCCGCGAACGCCCCCGCGTCCCTGCGGAACAGGGTGTTGGACAGCGAGCAGTCGCCCCAGTAGAACCCGTTCAGGTGCAGCCGCACCAGCAGGACGGCCAGGGCGTCCAGCAGCCGGGTGAGCGTGTCGGGCCGCAGCGTGCCGGACATGACGGCGCGGTAGGGCAGCGAGAACTGCAGGTGCCTGGTGATCAGCGCCGCGTCCAGGCCCTCGTCGCGGCCGGTGACGTACGCGACGGGCTCCACGGAGGGCGCGTCGAGTCTGGCCAGGTCCCACAACAACTGGTATTCGCGCTTGGCGTAGCGCTCGCTGATCTCCTTGATCGCGTACACCTTGCCGGACAGTCGCGCGAAGCGCACCACGTGCCGGGAGATGCCGCGGGGCAGATCGACCAGATGGCGCTGCGGCCAGTCTTGAAGGGGTACCTCCCAGGGGAGGCGGATCAGGTCAGGATCGCTCAGCGCGCCAGTGATCTGAAGGGGCATTGGGCCAGGATATGGTGCATCGGTGGACGAGTTTCTCAACTGGTACTTTTCCGACCATCCCGTCGCAGCCAGCAATTTGGGAGCCGACGGCTACGATCACACCCTCGGCGATCTCACCGCCTCCGGCTGGGCCGCGCGCGAGCGCGCGGAGGCCCGCTGGCTCGACCGCCTGTCGGCCACCGAGGCGGCCACCATCGACGACGCCATCGACAGAGACCTCGTCCTGTCGCAGTTGAGAGGCTCGATCGCGCTCGCGGCCTGGCCCGAGTGGCGCCGCGATCCCGGTGTCTACCTCTCCACGATCTTCGGGTCGATGTACCAGCCGTTCCAGCGGCGGCTCAAGCCGGAGCCCGAGCTGGTCTCGGCCGCGCTCGCCCGCCTGGCCGAGGTGCCCGGCGTGCTGGCCGCCTGCCGCGCCAACCTGGACCCGGACCTGGCCGCGCCGCTGCTCGTCAAGCGCGGCCTCGGCCAGGCCCGCACCGGCCGCAACTTCCTGACCCGCACCATCCCCTCCATGGTCGAGGACCCCGCGCTGAGCGCGCGGCTGGCCGAGGCCGCCGAGCCCGCCGCACGGGCGTTCGACGACCTTGTCACGTTCCTGGAGAGCTTCGAGTGCGGCGGCACCTGGCGGATGGGGGAGAAGCTCTACTCCACGCTGCTGCGTGAGCGCGAGATGCTCGGGTACGGCGCCGCCGAGCTGCACGAGAAGGGCAAGGCCGCGTGGGCCGAGCTGGACGCCCGGATGAGCCTGGTCGCGGCCCGTGTCAACGGGTCGCGGGACTGGCGGGCGGCCATGGAGTCCCTCATGGACGACCATCCGCCGACGCTGGAAGGCATGCGGGCCGAGTACGAGGCGGAGACCCAGCGGGCCCGGGAGTTCGTCAGGGAGCGGGACCTGGTGACGTTCGCCGACGGCGAGGAGTGCCTGGTGCTCCCGTCGGCCGAGTACACCCGTCCCGTCCTGGCCGTGGCCCACTACCTGGCGCCGCCGCCGCTGCACAGCTCGCGCACCGGCGTCTTCTTCGTGCCGTACACGCCTGACGACTTCACCGCCGAGCAGGTCCGCCAGCGCCTGCGGACGAACTCGCGGGCCCAGATGCCCTCGATCGCCGTCCACGAGGCATACCCGGGGCACCACTGGCACCTGTCGTACATGGCGGGCAACCCGCGTACGGTCAGGAAGGTCTTCCGCACCCCGTACTTCACCGAGGGCTGGGCGTTGTACGTCGAGAAGCTCCTGCACGAGCAGGGCTACTTCGACACCCCGGCCACCGAGCTGGCCCACCTGGACTGCCGGATCTTCCGCGCCGCCCGGATCGTCGTGGACACGGCCCTGCACTGCGAGGACATGTCCGTCGAGCAGGCCGAGACGTTCATGGCCACGAAGGCGTCGTTGTCGCCGGGCACCGCCCAGGGCGAGGTCAACCGCTACTGCGCCTGGCCCACGCAGGCGCCGTCCTACCTGACGGGCGCGATCGAGATCGACCGCATCCGGGAGTCGTTCCAGGGATCGCTCAAGGACTTCCACGACAAGATCGCGGGCTCCGGCGGGCTCCCGCTGGGGCTGGCGGAGCAGGCCGCGCTGGCCTAGTGCGCCTGGGCCCGGCGCGGGAACGCCGGGGGATGCAGCGCGCGGTCCACCACGGCCGCGAGCTGCTCCTCCGTCAGCACGGCCGGCTTGCCCACGCCGAGCGCCCGCACGTACACCTCGCACAACCACTCCAGCAGCCGGGTGGACTCGAACGCCTGCTCAAGGGTCGCCCCGATGCTCACCCCGCCGTGGTTGGCCAGCAGCGCGGCCTGCTTGCCCGTCAGAGCCGCCCGCACGTTGGCGGCCAGCTCGGGGGTGCCGTACGTGGCGTACTCGGCGACCTTGACCACCCCGCCGAGCAGCAGCGCGTTGTAGTGCACGGGCGGCAGCTCGGTCATCGTGGTGGCCACGACCGTCCCGAACACCGAGTGCGTGTGCACGATGGCCTGCGCGTCCGTGGTCGCGTAGACGGCCAGGTGCATGGGGGTCTCGCTGGACGGCTGCAGCTCGCCCTCCACCAGATAGCCCTCGACGTCCACGATCGGGCACATCTCCGGCGTCAGGCGGTCGAGCGCCACGCCGGACGGGGTCACCGCGACCAGGTCGCCCTGGCGCACGCTCAGGTTGCCCGAGGTGCCGATGACCAGGCCGAGCTCGATCGCACGCCGGCCGTACTCGCACAACTGCTCGCGCAGGCTCATGTGCTGGGAATGTAGTCGGTTGTCCGAAATGCGGCAATCATCGGCCATCGAGGGACCGCAGCAGGAGGCGTTCGAGGTCGACGCGGGTCAGCCGGCCGGGGTAGAGGAGCAGGTGCAGGCTGAGGCCGTCGACCAGCGCCAGCAGATGCTCGGTCAGGTCGTCGAGGTCGTCGTCCGCGCGTAGCTCGCCGGCCGCGCGGGCCTGGCCCAGCAGGTCGCGTACGGCGGCGCGCAACTCCTCCGCCTCCGCCCGCTGCACCTCGGCCAGGCGCTCCGCGGCCAGGCTCCGGCTCCAGAAGCTGACCTCCAGGCGGCTCTCCTGGGTGCGCTCGGCGTCCAGCGGCAGGTTGTCCAGCAGCAGCTCGCGCAGCGCGGCCAGGCCCGACATGCCCTCGACCTTGCGGGCCAGCCTGGCCCTGATGCGCTCGTGCGACTGCCGCAGCGCCGACAGCAGGATCTCGTCCTTGTCGGTGAAGTAGTGGGCGAGCACCCCGTTGGAGTAGCCGGCCTCCTTGGCGATGGCCCGCGTCGTGGCGGCGTCGATGCCGTCTCTGACGATCACCCGGCGGGCCGCCGACATCACCTCGCGCCGGCGCTCATCGTGATCGACGATCTTCGGCATCGGCCGCCTCCCGGAGTCATTGACTTTTTATTCGGACGTCTGTCTATTTAGACTATGACTGTCGCCACCGTCGGCGTCCACATCGTCGACATCCTCGCCAGGCCCGTGGAGCACATCCCCGAGGGCCAGGCCACCGTGCTGGTGGACCAGATCCGCCTCACCGCCGCGGGCGCCGCCGCGGGCACCGCCGTAGACCTGGTCAAGCTGGGCCACTCCGTGGTCACCATGGGCGCGATCGGCGACGACGAGCTGGGCGACTTCCTGCTCATGGTGCTGGCCAAACGCGGCGTGGACGTCTCGCGCCTGGCGCGCAGGGCGGGGGAGCAGACCGCCGCCTCGATCCTGCCGATCAGGCCGGACGGCGGGCGGCCCAGCTTCCACGTCCCGGGCGCCAACCTCGGCGTGACCTACGCCGACCTGGACGTGGACGTGCTGCGCGGCGTCCGGGCGATCCACCTGGGCGGGATGGACGTGACGTTCGGCCTCGGCGATCCGGCCTTCTTCGCCCTCCTGGACTCCCTGCGGGCCTCGGGGACGCTCGTCACCATGGACCTGCTCTCGGAGCTGCCCGACTTACTGGGCATGGCCAGGGCCTTCCTCCCGCACGTCGACTACGTGCTCCCCAACGAGTCCCAGGCCCGGCTCATGACCGGCCTGTCCGACCTCGGCGAGGCCGCCGCCGCCCTGCTGGCGGAGGGGCCGCGCGGCGTGCTTGTCACCCTGGGCGAGGAGGGCAGCCTCGTCGTCACGGAGTCGGGCGCGGAGCACGTGCCGGCTTTGAAGACCGAGGTCGCCGACACGACCGGCTGCGGTGACGCCTACTGCGCCGGGTTCCTCACCGGGCTCCTGGACGGTCAGGACGTGCTGACCGCCGCCCGCTGGGGCACGGCCGCCGCCGCCCGCGTCGCCACGGGGCTCGGCTCCGACGCCGGCCTCACCGACCTCGCATCCACCCTCAGCCTCCTCTAAGGACCTCTCCCCATGACAGACGCCGATCTCCGCCAGCGGGCCTTGAAGGTCGTCCCCGGCGGCATGTACGGGCACCTCAACGCCGCCCTCTTCGCCCCCGGCTACCCGCAGTTCTTCGAGCGCGGCGCGGGCTGCCGGCAGTGGGACGTGGACGGCCGCGAGTACATCGACCTCATGTGCAGCTGGGGCCCCGTCGTGCTCGGTCACCGGCATCCGAAGGTGGAGGAGGCCGCGGCCCGGCAGGCGGCGCTCGGCGACTGCCTCAACGGGCCCGGCCCGATCATGGTGGAGCTGGCCGAGCTGCTGGTGGACACCGTGCCGAGCGCCGACTGGGCGATGTTCTCCAAGAACGGCACCGACGCGACCACGCAGGCGCTCATGGTCGCCAGGGCCGCCACCGGGCGGACGAAGGTGCTGATGGCGCACGGCGCCTACCACGGGGCCGACCCGTGGTGCACGCCGTCGCTGTCCGGCACGACGCCGAACGAGCGGGCCGACCTGGTTGAGTTCGCCTACAACTCGCTCGACTCCCTGGAGGCCGCGGCGGCGACCGTGGCGGGCGACGTGGCGGCGATCATCGTGACGCCCTTCAAGCACGACTCGTTCGAGGACCAGGAGCTGGTCGAGCCCGCCTTCGCCCGTGGCGCCCGAGCCCTGGCCGACCGGCTCGGGGCGGCGCTGGTGATCGACGACGTGCGCGCCGGGTTCCGGATCGACCTGCGCGGCTCGTGGGAGCCCTACGGGGTGCGCCCCGACCTGACGGCCTGGTCCAAGGCCATGGCCAACGGCTATCCGATCGCCGCCGTCACCGGCACCGACGCGCTGCGCGGACCCGCCCAGACGCTCTACTCGACCGGCTCCTTCTGGTTCTCGGCGGTGCCGATGGCGGCGGCCAAGGCGACCATCGAGACGCTGCGCGACACCGGCGGCATCGCGGCCATGGAGCGCGCCGGGAGCCGGCTGCGCGAGGGCCTGTACGCCCAGGCCAAGTCGCACGGGTTCGTGGTGAACCAGACCGGCCCCGTGACGATCCCGTGGCTGAGCTTCGACGGCGACGCCGACCTGTCCGTGGCCATGTACTGGAGCGACGCGTGCCTGCGGCACGGGGTCTACGCGCATCCGTGGCACAACTGGTTCATGTCGGCCGCGCACACGGAGGAGGACATCGCGCGGGCGCTGGAGGGGATGGACCAGGCGTTCGCCGAGACCCGCGCCCATTTCGGCTGACCTGTAATGCATCCGGCATTCCGGACATGTGGTTGATGTTACCGACCATGTGAGGAGCCCGGATGGGAGCCGATCCCGAAAGCCGGTTCGAGGAGATCTACGGATCTTCGTACGGACCACTCCTCGGGTACGCCCTGCGCCGCTGCCCCGATCCCGACGACGCCGCCGACGTGGTGGCCGAGACGTTCGTGATCGCCTGGCGGCGCATCGAGGAGGTCCCCACGGGGGACGAGGCCCGCCTGTGGTTGTACGGCGTGGCCAGGAAGGTGCTGGCCAACCAGCGGCGCGGCGAGCGCAGGCACGAACGGCGCACGGCGGCCCTGCGCGCGGAGCTGGCCGCCTCGCCGCTGGTGGCCGAGCCGCCGGACGCGGACCCGACCCACGTGGGCAAGGTCTTCCGCACGCTGTCCGACGACGACAGGGAGTTGCTGACCCTGGTCGCCTGGGAGCGCCTGGACCCCGGTCAGATCGCCAAGACGCTCGGCGTCTCCCGCAACGCCGTACGCGTCAGGCTCTATCGCGCCCGCAAACGTTTCGCCCGCGGCCTGGCCGAGGCCGGCATCGACCGCGCGCGTGCCGTCGCCATCGAAGGGAGCACGCTGTGAGCATCGCCGATCTGGCCCGGCTGCGGGACGAGGACCTGGCCGCGGAGCCCGTGGGGCAGGCGTCCGGCGCGGGGGCGCGGGCGCTGATGGAGTCGATCATGATGGAGGAGCGCGTACCCGTGCGCCGGGGCTTCCCGTGGCGGCGCGGCATGGGACTGGGAGCGGTGGTGGCCGCCCTGTCCGCGGCTCTCGTCCTCTGGTCGCCCTTCGGCGGCCCCGTCACCGAGTACGCCAACGCCGCCGTGACCCTCAGGAGCGGCGAGGACTTCCTCAACGTCACCATCAACGACCCGGAGGCCGACACCGCGACGTTCACGGAAGCCTTCCGCGCGGTGGGGCTGGACGCGGAGGTGAAGAAGGTCCCGGTGGCGGCGGAGCAGGTGGGTGAGCTGATCGGGCCCGCCACGCCGGGGACGTTCCCGGCGGGCACCGGCGTGACGGTCATGCACGCGGAGCACTGTGCCTCCGTCTGGTGCGGCACGGTGTCCATGCCCGTCCGTTACACGGGGCGGCTCATCTTCGGGATCGGCCGGCTCGCCGAGCCAGGGGAGCGCTATGCCCAGCGCGTCCAGATCATCCCGATCCCGCCGCAGGGGGTCGAGGACCGGAGCCCCGACGCCTATGACGGCCGGGGCAAGCCGGTCTCCGAGGTCCGGGCCGAGATGGAGCGGCGGGGGATGAAGATCGCCTACATCCTGATGTGGCTGAACCCGGACGGCAGCGGCCACGGCCATCAGGTGGACGCCGACCGGATCGAGGACGACTGGGTCGTCGAATCAGGTCAGAAGGTGGGGCCCGACGCCGTCGAGCTCGACGTCCTCGCCCCCGCGGACGTTCCGGAGAACTCCATCCCCAGAGCCGACCTCCCGCTACCCCGCGGCTGGTGGCAGGACTGAGGCGCGCTCGCCCGACTCGGCGGCCGTCTCGAAGGCGATCACCTTTCCGAACCCTGACCACCAGCCCACCCCGTCCGTGATCGTCTGTACGCCCTTGCCCTCCATGCCGGCGTCCACGATGCTGTCGTCTGATTCACCGCGCCAAACCCCGGTCCGCGTACTCGACGATCATTGGCCCACTCTCCTAGGCAAGGCATCACGGCAAGGTCACGTCTCTGCCGCGCCCCCTTGACGCGCGTCGGCGGGCATTCGTACCTTTCGGGCAAACGTTTAGGAAACTTTCCTAATTTACGGGAGCCCCCCATGACTCACCCGGGCGAGATCACTCGGCGTCAGTTACTGCGCCGGATCGGCATGACCGCGTTCGTCGCCGGTCCCGGTGCGGGCCTGCTCAGCGCCTGCGCCACCGCGGGCACCGGCGGCGAGCCGCCGGCCGCCACCGCCACCTCGGCCTCCGCCTCCGCCCCGGCGAGCCCCGTCAACCCGTTCGGCGCGGACGCCAAGAAGCCGCTCGAAGTGATCATCTTCAGCGGCGGGTACGGCGACGCGTACGCCAAGGAGCTGCACGAGGAGCTCTACAAGAAGGCGTTCCCCGGCGTCTCGATCAAGCACGGCGCCACCCAGCAGATCGGCACCCAGCTCCGCCCGCGTTTCATCGGCGGCGACGCCCCCGACGTGCTCAACAACTCCGGCCCCGACTCGATGGACCTGGCCGCGCTGGCCGCCGAGGAGCAGCTCGCCGACCTGAGCGTGCTGTTCGACGCCCCCTCCGTCGACGATCCGGCCAAGAAGGTGCGCGACACCGTCACGCCCGCCGTGCTCGACAACGCCAAGATCAACGGCAAGGACCTGGTGCTGAACTACACCGTGTCCCACCGCGCGCTCTGGTTCAACGCCAAGCTGTTCGAGTCGATGCAGTGGGCGGTTCCGACGACGTGGGCCGAGTTCACGGCGCTGGGGGAGACGGCGAAGAAGGAGGGCATGCTGCTCTTCGCGTACCCGGGGCTGAAGGGCCCGTACTACCAGCTCTGGAACGTGCTCTACACGGCCGCCAAGATCGGCGGCAACCAGGTCGTCATCGACATCGACAACCTGGTCGACAACGCCTGGAACGCCGAGGCGATGAAGCAGGCGGTCACCGCCTGGGTGGACATCCAGGCGGACTACGGCGACAAAGCGTACTTCGGTCTCGACCACACCCAGACCCAGATCAAGCACCTGCAGAACAAGGTGCTGTTCTACCCGGTCGGATCCTGGATCGAGAACGAGATGATCAAGGACAAGCCCCAGGACTTCGAGTACGCCATCGCCCCCATCCCCGACGTCACCGCCGCCGACAAGATGCCCTACGGCGCCATCCAGGTCGGCGTCGGGGAGAACTTCGTCGTCGCGGCCAAGGGCGAGAACCCGCAGGGCGGCCTCGAATACCTGCGCATCATGTTGTCGAAGGCGGGCGCGCGCGGCTTCACCGAGAAGACCCAGAACCTCACGGTGGTGAACGGCGCCGCCGAGGGCCTGGACCTGCCCCCCGGCCTGATGAGCGCGGCCAGGGCCCAGGACAAGGCCGGCCAGAACATCATCACCGACGCGCGTTTCGAAGGCTGGTACAAGGAGCTGTTCGACCACGGCACCCAGCAGATCAACGCGGTGATGGCCGGGCGCATCGCCCCGGACAAGTTCTGCGCCAACATGCAGAAGAAGGCCGACGCCGTCAAGCGGGACGACGCGGTCGCCAAGCAGACGCGGAGCCAGTAGCGGATGGCGCGGCTGCGCACGTACGGGTTCGTCGCCGGATTCCTCGTCGTCCCGCTCGTGCTCTACTCGGTCTTCGTCATCGGCCCCTATGTCCAGGCGTTCCAGCTCTCCCTGACGAGCTGGAACGGATACAGCTCGGTCGTGCGGTACGTGGGCCTGGACAACTTCGGCCGGCTCTTCGGCGACGAGGTGTTCTGGCAGGCCCTGCGCAACCACGCGGTCATGCTGCTCGTGTTGCCGATCGCGACGCTCGTCATCGCGCTGTTCCTGTCGTTCCTGCTGAACCTGGGCGGCGGCGCGCGCGGCGCGGGCATGAGGGGAGTCCGGGGGTCGACGTTCTACCGGGTGGTGTTCTTCTTCCCCCAGGTGCTCGCCGTGGCCGTGGTCGGGGTGCTCTTCCAGGCCGTCTACCGGCCCGACGCGGAAGGTGTCGTCAACGGGGTGCTGGCCAGGCTCGGCATCGACCCCGTGGGCTGGCTCACCGAGCCGGGCCTCGCCCTCTGGTCGATCATGGGGGTGATGGTCTGGCAGGGGGTCGGTTTCTACGTCGTGCTGTTCTCGGCCGGCATGGCCGCCATTCCCAAGGACTATTTCGAGGCGGCCGCGCTGGACGGCGCCGGGCGCGGCCGGCTGTTCTTCTCGATCACGCTGCCGCTGCTGCGTGACACCGTCCAGGTCGGCTGGATCTACCTGGGGATCGCGGCACTCGACGGGTTCGCGCTCATCCAGGTGCTGGCCGGCGACAAGGGTGAGCCCGACGGGGCCACCACCATCCTGCCCGTCACGATCTACAAGACGGCCTTCGACTACAACAAGGTCGGCTACGCCTCCGCCATGGGCGTGGCGCTGTTCTTCCTCACCGTGACGTTCGCCGTGCTGACGTTGCGGACGACCAGGCGCGAGAAAGTCGAGCTCTAGAGATGCGTGATACGGGCAGGCCCCGGCCCAGTGTGCTCAGCGGGCTTTCACACGTGGCGCTGGCCGTCTGGGCGCTGCTGATCATCGCGCCGCTGCTCTGGACGTTCCTGGCGTCGTTCAAGAGCAACACCGAGATCTTCGGCGACCCGCTGCAACTGCCGGGCGCGCTGCGGTTCGACTCGTGGGGCCGGGCCTGGGACCGGGCGCACATCGGGCAGTACATGCTCAACACCGTCATCGTCGTCTTCTTCGGTACGGCGGGCACGATGCTCTTCGGGTCGATGGCGGCGTACGTGCTGGCGCGTTACTCCTTCATCGGCAACAAGCTGATCTACTACTACTTCGTGGCCGGTCTGGCCTTTCCGGTCTTCCTGGCCCTCGGGCCGCTGTTCTTCGTCGTCAAGCAGTTCGGCCTGCTCAACTCGCATGCCGGCCTCGTCCTCGTCTACATCGCCTACTCCCTGCCCTTCACGGTGTTCTTCCTGGCGGCGTTCTTCAGGACGTTGCCGGAAACGGTGGCCGAGGCCGCCATGATCGACGGCGCGTCGCACACCCGTACGTTCTTCCAGATCATGGTCCCGATGGCCAGGCCGGGCCTGATCAGCATCACCATCTTCAACGTGCTCGGGCAGTGGAACCAGTACCTGCTGCCGCTGGTCCTCCTGGCGGGCGATCCGGACAAATGGGTCCTCACGCAGGGTATCGCCAGGATCTCGACACTGGCCGGCTACGAGGCGGACTGGCCGGGGTTGTTCGCCGCGCTGAGCCTGACCATCCTGCCGGTAATGATCATCTACATCATCTTCCAGCGCCAGATCCAGTCCGGGCTCGGCGCCGGGGCGCTGAAGTAACGTGGGCCGCGAAGGAGGCGTCATGGACATCGAGAGCAAGCTCGCCGACCTGCCCGCATGGCGGCGCGAAGGCGAGGAGATCAGGCGGACGGTCACCGCCCCCGACTTCCCCGCGGCCATCCGCATCGTCGACGAGATCGCCGTACGCGCCGAGGAACGCAACCATCACCCGGACATCGACATCCGGTGGCGCACGCTGCACCTGTCGCTCACCACGCACGACCAGGGGGGCCTGACCGACGCCGACTTCGCGCTGGCCGCCGTGATCGACGAGATCGCGGCGAAACACGGCGCCTGACGCGAATACCGTACGTAGCTGATCGGTGACTCGTTAGAGTGGTGCCCTCCCCGAGCCTCATGTCGTGGGGGCTCGAACCATGAGGGGGTCTCATGCGCGTGCCCGCACTCCTGCTCATCCTGCTCACGGCGGCCTGCGCGGGCCAGCCCGCGCCGCTCCACGAGGCGGCGAGCCCGGCCAGATCCCCTGCGAAGGGGATCACTCTGTCGGGCGCCGGCGAGTTCACCTCGTCCGACACCGCGGCCATCGCCTACAACCGCAAGCTCGCCCCGAGGGGCGCGCAGGCGAGCCTCACCGCCGAGTCCACCGGCGACCAGACCCGCACCTCGCTCGTCGTCGAAGGGCTCCTTCCTGATCGCCGCTACGGCGCCCACCTGCACACCAAGCCCTGCGGCGCGCAGCCCGACGCCTCCGGCCCCCACTACCAGCACCACGCGGGGGAGGCCAGCCGGGCCAGCGAGGTCTGGCTCGACTTCGAGACCGACGAGGAGGGCACGGCCAACTCGACGGCCCGCAACGACTGGGCGCTGGACGCGTCCCGCCTGCCGGCCTCGCTGGTGATCCACGCCAAGAGCACCACGCCCTCGGGCCCGGAGGCGGGGATGGCCGGCGACCGCATCGCCTGCCTGACGGTGAAGAAGACACCCTGACCCGGTGAGGCCCGCGCGCGTTCGTGCGGGCCCGGTCGTCCTATCACGGCCGGGCCCGCGCGAACGCGCGCGGGCCCGGTGGATCTCGGGTGCTGTCAGGCGTGTCCGGCCGGGATGGCGCCGAGCCTGCCCGCCTGGAAGTCCTCGAACGCCTGGACCAGCTCGGCGCGGGTGTTCATGACGAACGGGCCGTGGTGCGCCACCGGCTCGCCGATGGGCGCGCCGCCCAGGACGATGATCTCAAGGGTGTCCTTGGCGGTGATCGTCACGCTCTCGCCCGCGGTGGTGAGCCCCGGCCGGTTGCCGAAGCCGTCGAACACCGCGAGCTGCCCGCTGTGGAACGGCCGCCGCTCGACGCCGGCCGTGCCGCGCCCGGACAGCGCGTACGCCAGCGCGTTGAAGTCCTTGCGCCACGGCAGCACCAGCCGCGCCCCGGGAGAGACGGTGGCGTGCAGCAGCGTGATCGGCGTCTGCGTGCTCCCCGGCCCGACGTTCCCGCCGAGGTCGCCCGCGATGAGCCGGACGAGGGCCCCGCCGTCATGGCTGCTCAGCAGCGCGACGCTGGAAGCCCTGATGTCCTGATATTTCGGCTCGATCATCTTCTTCGCGCCCGGCAGGTTCACCCAGAGCTGGATCCCATGGAACAGCCCGCCCTGCTGCACCAGCCACTCCGGCGGCGCCTCCTTGTGCAGGATGCCCCGCGCCGCGGTCATCCACTGCGTGTCACCGTTGGTGATCGTGCCACCGCCGCCGTTGGAGTCGAGGTGGTCCATCACGCCGTCGATCATGTAGGTGACGGTCTCGAACCCGCGGTGCGGATGCCACGGCGTGCCCTTGGGCTCGCCCGCCGCGTAGTCGACCTCCCCCATCTGATCCATCATCACGAACGGGTCCAGGTATTCGGGCTTGATGGCGGCCAGTGCCCGGCGGACGGGAAAGCCCTCGCCCTCGAATCCGCTGGGCGCGGTCTCGACGGCGAGCACCTTGCGCCCGAGCTCCCCGGCGCGGGGCTCGGGGAGGCGCGGGAGGCTGAGGAGGTTCTCAACGGTGACGGCAGGCATGTCGCGCTCCTTCCAGCGGATCTGCCCTGCTCAACTAAATTTACTTTTCAACTATTCCGCCTGGGGCGCGGATCCGGCCTGGCGCTCCCGGCCGTAGGCGAGCCGGCGCAGCAGGAGCTCCGCGGGGCCCCGGTGGCCGGCCCGCCGCATCACCTCGGCAGCGGCGAGCGACGCCGACCACGTCACCACGGCCACCACCGTGGCGCCCGCGAGGCCGAGATCGTCCTGCAGCCCGAGCCCGTACGGATGGAAGACCACGACGAACACGACGGACTGGAAGAGGTAGAAGCTCATGGAGCGCTGCCCGAGCGCCTGGAACGCGGTGGTCACCGGGCCGCGCCGGTCGCCGGTCCCGGGCGCCACGGCGGTGGTCACCGGACCGCGCCGGTCGCCGATCCTGAGCGCCACGAGAGCGACGAGGCCGGCCAGGCCGATGCCGCCGAAATAGCCGGTGAGCGGCTGGGCCACCGCCACGGCCAGCAGCGCGCCGTCCGCGAGCCCGCTCCACACCCCTGCCTCGACGAGCCAGACGGGGATGGAGCCGAGCAGGGAGAGCGCCGTGGTGATCGCCGTGGCGCGGATCAGGAAGCCGCGATGCCGCCCCGGCTCCTCCAGGAGACGCCTGCGCGCCGCCCAGATGCCGAGGATCACCCCGGGCATGACCGCGAGGATGGTCGCGGTCATGGTCAACGGCCAGGTCGTGAGCCGTTCGACGAACATCTCCGCGACGCCCCTCGTGCCCGCGGCGATGCTTCCCAGGGTGTAGGTCGAGACGCCCTGCGACAGCGGGAACCACATGGCGAAGGCGACCGCCACGGTCGCCGGCACCAGGCTGAGCCCGGCCGCCCACAGGAGCGTCGCGTCCTTGACCCGTAACAGGCCGATCAGGAGGACGGCGGCGAGGCCGTACCCGGCCAGGATGTCGGTGGGCACCAGCAGCGCCGTGTGGGCGAACCCGATCGCGACGAGCCACCAGCCCCGGCGGCGCAGCAGCTTGCGCACGCTCACCGGGTCGCTTCCGCGCCGCAGCCGCTGGTTCATCAGTTGCACCAGCGCGTAGCCGAACAGGAAGGCGAACAGCGGTCGCGCGTGGTTGTTGACGAAGAGCAGGTGGAAGAGGGCGGTGGCCCGGTTCGCCAGGTCGGGGCCGCGGTCGACGAGGGTCACGAACAGCGGGGCGTGCGCGAAGCCGATGGCCAGCAGCATGACGCCCCGCGCGAGATCCGGAGCCAGGGCCCGCTCCGTGAGGCCGGGCGCTTGAGAGGACGCCTGGATCGACGTGTTCACGAGTGCGCTCCTTCTTGGTGTGGTCGCGACGCTCCCGTCAGCCGCCGCTGTAGGTCGCCGCCTGGGCCGCTTCGACGGTCTTGCGCAGTGCGGTCGAGATCGGCTCGACCGGCTCGGACAACTCCGCGATCCTGGCCTTGCCGCGGCTCCAATCCCGCCCGGACAGGACCACCCTGAGCCGGACGGCCGCGGCCAGCGCGGACAGGACCCGGATGTCCTGGTCCACCCGGCCGATGGGCAGGCCGCCGAGGACCGCCCGCCCGACGCGTTCGGCGAGCCGGCGCGACAGGTACGGCCGGCGCGGCGTGATCCGGCAGACCGGGATCAGCAGGATCCGCCGCGACTCCACCTGGATCAGCCCGGCCGCCGCCAGCTCGTCACGGACCAGGCGGTACGAGCGCGTGCTCTCCTTGCGAACCCAGTGCCGCCACGGTCGCGGCTCTGACTGCGAGATCTGCTCCCAGAGCAGCTCCTGCAGGGGCCCGGCGTGGCGGCGGGGCGGCGAGAGCGCCAGCGCCTTGCCGGCCTCGTCCGCCAGGTTGCCGCCCAGCAGGAGCTCGGCCAGCGCCGCCGCCCGCACCAGGTAACCCAGCTGGCCCTTGTTGTGCAGCCGTTCCTTGCGCAGGTCGAAGGTCAGCAGGAAGGCCGACCTCGGCAGGGACTCACCCCGCTCACCCCGCTCATCCCACTCCGGTGTCTCCATCCGCTTCCTCCTCCTCGTCCGCGCTCTTTCTGGGCCGCCCCCGGGGGCGCATCCCGCCCACGCCCTCCGGCAGGCGCCCGGCCTCGGCGAGCGCTCTGCGCAGCAGGAACTCGATCTGGGAGTTCGTGCTGCGCAGCTCGTCGGACGCCCATCTGGCCAGCGCGTCGTGCACCACCGGGTCGAGCCGCAGCAGGATTTTCTTCCGTTCCACCACGATTACTGATAAAGCGTTCCGGCGTTGACCACCGGCTGGACGTCGCGGTCGCCGACCAGCACCACGAGCAGGTTGCTCACCATGGCCGCCTTGCGCTCCTCGTCCAGGTCCACCACGTTGTGCTCGGCGAGCCTGGCCAGCGCCGTCTCGACCATGCCGACCGCGCCCTCGACGATCCGCTGCCGGGCCGCCACCACCGCGCCGGCCTGCTGGCGCCGCAACATCGCGTGGGCGATCTCGGGCGCGTAGGCCAGGTGGATGATGCGGGACTCGATGACGTGCACCCCGGCGGCGTCCACCCGGGCCGCGATCTCCGCCGACAGCCGCTCGTTGATCTCGTCGGCGTTGTCCCGCAGGGAGAGCCGGGGCTCGCCGTGCGAGTCGTAGGGATAGTGGCCCGCGATGTGCCGCACGGCCGTCTCCGCCTGGATCGCGACGAACTCCACGAAGTCATCCACCTCGAACACCGCCTGCGCCGTGTCCCGCACCTGCCAGACCACCACGGTCGCGATCTGGATCGGGCTGCCGTCCGCGTCGTTGACCTTCGTGACCTCGGTCTCGTGGTTGCGGATCCTGGTGGACACCCGCCGCCGCATGCTGAAGGGGTTGACCCACTGCAGGCCCGGCGTGCGCAGGGTGCCGATGTAACGGCCGAGGAGCTGCACGACCCTGGCCTCGCCCGGCGCCACCGCGGTCAGGCCGAAGAGCAGGGTCAGGCCCACCCCGAAGGCCAGCACCGCCGCCACGATCGCCCACGCCCCGGGCTGCCCCGCCCCGCTGATCAGCAGGGCGATCCCCACGACGAGCAGCACGACCGATGCCAGGAGCAGCGCCAACCCAAGTCCCAGCAGCACGAAGCCGTTGGCGGCCCGCACCGGGTGCTCGTGCGTGTGCGGTGTGGGCATGTCCACGACCGGTCCTTCGAGCGTGGCTCCTGCTGGTGATCCCGCCATCGTCCGTCCCCTCCTATGATGTCTGTTCGCTAGCAAAGTGATATCACTTTTTGCGCGCACGGGGAAGAGGGTTCGTCGGCAGGGGTTCGTTCGGGGCTCAGCCGAAGACGGCGGGCGGCGGCACGGGCGCGAGCACGGGGTCGCCGTCCTTGATCGGGTACGCCCCGGCGATGAAGTTCGTCAGCGCCCCGCCGTGCACGCACCGTGCCTGCGTCAGCCCACCGGCGGCGCGCCGGGTCAGCAGGTCCACGGGCAGCGCCGCACGCGAGGCCGCCACGATCAGGTTCCCGAACCGCCGCCCGCGCATGATCCCCGGCTCGGCCAGCAGGGCCACGTGCGGGAACGTCCCGGTGACGGTGGCCAGCAGCCGCCGGGCGAACGCCAGCCCCTTGCCGTCGGCCATGTTGATCAGCAGGGTCCCGCCGGGCCGCAACACCCTGGCGAGGTCGCCCATGTACTCCTGCGTCGCCAGCTCCACCGGCATCGTGGCCCCCGAGAAGGCGTCGAGGACCACCAGGTCGGCCGAGTCGTCCCAGATCTTGGCGGTGCCCTCGCGCCCGCCCTCGACGATGACCTTCAGCCGGGGCACCGAACGCAGGTCCAGCTGCTCGCGCACCAGGTTGACCAGCCGCGCGTCGGGCTCGATGACGATGTGCCTGGAGCCGGGGCGGGTGGCGGCGACGTAGCGGGGGATCGTGCAGGCGCCACCGCCCACGTGCACGCAGCTCAGCGGCCCTTCCGCGAGAAGGTCGATCACGTCCGCCATGAGTCGTACATACTCAAAATCGAGAAATGTCGGGTCTTGTAGATCAACGTAGGACTGAGGTACGCCATCCTTGGACAGCACCCAGCCGTCCTGCCTGTCCAGATCCCGGAGAAGCTCGATCTCCCCGAACGTCACCGGATAAAGGCCAGGCATCGGTTCCCGCTGTCCACGTGCCACGCTGATCCCCTCCTGGGAGAAACCGTATGCGACGACGAAGGCTGATTGTGCTCGTTATCGCGGTAGTCGCGGTAGTCGGGGCGGGTGCTTTCGCCGTGCTGGCGTCGGACCGGGTCAAGGGCAGCGCGGCGCAGACGGCGACCGCCTACTTCCAGGCGTGGCGCAGGGGCGACGTGCCGGCCATGGCCCGCCTGGTCTACCAGCCGCCGCCGGACTTCATCGGCCGGCACCGCGAGTTGTCGGACCGGCTGCACGTCGAGTCCATCCAGCTCACGCCGGGGCCGCTCAAGAGCACGGGGCAGGCGAGCGCCGAGATGCCGTTCGCGGGAGTGCGGCAGCTCGCCCAGTTCGGGGAGTGGCCCTTCGAGAGCACGTTACGGCTGGGCGTACGCGATCGGGCGTGGAAGGTCTTATGGGCCCCGGAGACGCTGCATCCGCTGCTCAAGGACGGCGGCACGCTGGAGGTCGGCCCGATCGACGCCTCCTCGCCCGAGCTGGTCACCAGCGAGGGCGACAAGATCCCGAACGACAGCTACGCGGAGGCGTACCTGGAGCGGCTCCAGCCCGAGTTCGAGGAGGCAGGCCGCGGCTGGGAGCTGCTGTCCAAGGTGCCCGGGCTGCCCGACAGGCAGCTCATGGCCAGACAGCCCGAGGTGAAGATCGAGCGCACCACTCTGTCGCGGCCCGTGCAGGCGGCGGCCGCCCGTGCGCTGGACGAGGTCGAGGACTCCGCCATCGTCGCCATCCGGCCGAGCACGGGAGAGATCGTCGCCCTGGCCGACCGCCTGGAGGACAATCTGAGCGCCATGAGCGACACCTTCCCGCCGGGGTCGGTCTTCAAGACGATCACCGCGGCGGCGCTGCTCGGGAGCGGGCTCGATCCGGCGGACCAGCTCCAGTGCCCGGGCACGTACACGATCCCGTTCCACCGGCCCTTCCACAACGACGGCGAGGTGGACCGCGGGCTGGTCAGCCTCACCGACGCGTTCGCCTACTCCTGCAACACGACGTTCATCGAGCAGGCCACCACCCGGCTCACGGCGCAGGAGCTGCACGAGACGGCGCGGGAGTGGGGGTTCGGCCGGTCGATGGCGACCGGCGTCGGCGGGGCCTGCGGCTCCATGGCCGACACCACCGATCCCGACATGTTCGGATCCGACGTGATCGGTCAGGGCGAGGTCGTCGCGACCCCGCTCTGCATGGCCGCCCTCGCCGCCGCCGTGCAGAGCGGCACCTGGCGCGCGCCCCGGTTGTTGTCGAAGCCGGAGGCGATCCGCATCGACGGGCTGCCGGCCGCCGACCTCACGTTCGACGACGGCGTCGTGGCCGGGCTCAGAGGCATGATGGCCGCCGTCGTGGACTACGGGACCGCCTCTGACAAAGGGCTGCCGGAGGGCGTGGCGGGCAAGACGGGAACGGCCGAGGTCAAGGGCGAGGAGTCGCACGCGTGGTTCATCGGCTACCTCGATGACCTGGCCTTCTGCGTGTTCGTCCGGCACGGCGGCGCGGGTGGCGCTGTGGCGGTCCCCATAGCGGCCCGCTTCCTCAACGGCCTCTAACCTACGGTACCGTAGGTTTCCATGACGACCATCACCGTTAAGCCGAGGCTGCGCGGCTGGTTGCACACTGGAGCGCTGCCCGTGACGCTGGTCGCCGGGTTCGTGCTCGTGGCACTCGGCCCGACCGTGCAGGCCCGTCTGGCCTCCGTGGTCTACGCGCTCACGTCGGCTCTGTTGTTCGGCATCTCGGCGACCTACCATCGCAGCACGCTCGGCCCCCGGCTGGCGGAGTTCCTGCGCAGGGCCGACCACGCCAACATCTATCTGATCATCGCCGGCACCTACACGCCCTTCGCCCTGCTGGCGATGGACGGCGTGGCCAGGGTGGCGGTGCTCGCCACCGTCTGGGGCGGCGCGCTGGCCGGGGTGTTGTTCCGGGTCTTCTGGATGTCCGCCCCGCGCTGGCTCTACACCCTGCTCTACCTGGCGCTGGGCTGGACCGCGATCTTCGTGATGCCGCAGTTGCTGGAGGGCGCGGGCGTGGCCGCCGTCGTGCTGGTGGCGATCGGCGGCGTGTTCTACTCCGCCGGAGCCGTCGTCTACGGCCTGCGCCGCCCCGATCCCTCGCCGAGCTGGTTCGGCTTCCACGAGGTCTTCCACGCTTTCACCATCGCCGCCTACCTCGTGCAGTACATCGCGGTCTCGATCGTGGTCTACTCCCATGTGTGAACCTCGGCACCCAGCAGTACATCTCGCTGACCACCTACCGTAAGGACGGCACGCCCGTCGCGACCCCCCTGTGGGTGGCCCAGGACGGTGACGCGGTGGTCGTCTGGACCCCGGCCGACTCGGGCAAGGTCAAACGGATCAGGAACAACCCCGAGGTCGCCGTGGCCGGCTGCGACTTCCGGGGCACCCTGAAGACCGAGCCGGTGAAGGGCAGGGCGGAGCTGCTCGACGCGGCGGGGACCGAGCGGGTGCGTGGGCTGTTCGGCCGGAAATACGGGCTCATCGGGCGCCTCACGCTGCTCGGCAGCAAGCTGCGCCGGGGGAGCGCCGGGACCGTGGCCGTGCGGATCACCGACTTTTGACCCGATGCTGGTCTGTTCTCTAGGACGTCTCGGAAAAACAGACCAGCATGGAAGATATCTCGCGATCGTGGTGGCCGTTGCTCGTACGCGGTGTCGCGGCGATCATCTTCGGCATTCTGGCGTTGCTCTGGCCGGGCATCACCGTGCTCGTGCTGGTGATCTGCTTCGGTGCGTACGCGCTGGTCAGCGGGGTGTTCGAGCTGATCGCCGGGTTCCGGCACGGAGTGCGATCGAGGGCCTGGCTCATCATTTCCGGAATTGTCAGCATTTTGGCCGGAATAGTGGCATTTGTGTGGCCGGGCATCACCTCCCTGGCCCTGCTCTACATCGTGGCCTTCTGGGCCATCATCGCCGGCGTCTCCGAAATCGTGGCCGGCATCCATCTGCGCAAGGTCATCGACACCGAGTGGATGCTCATCGTCGGCGGTGTCCTGTCGGTGATCTTCGGCGTCCTGCTGCTCGTCTGGCCAGGCGCGGGCCTGCTCAGCCTCGCCTGGCTGGTCGCCGTCTTCGCGATCCTGTACGGCATCGCCATGGTCGTCCTGTCGTTCCAGGTGAAGAAACACGCGCCCGGCGTTTCCGCGTGAAGAACTTCTCTTCGGGTAGTGATATGCCGTAAATTTTGCGTATAAGTCGGCGTTCCCGAGAGGAACGTGCAGTTCGCCCGACCTGTTGTGGAGAGGCCATGGACGTACACACCCGCCTTGCCCGCCACCTGCTCGTCGACGGCTACCGCCTCGTTCTCGACCTGGAGCTCAGCCACGGCTCCTGGCTCGTCGACGCCCGGAACGGCCGCCGTTACCTGGACTTCTACACCTTCTTCGCCTCCGCCCCGCTCGGCGTGAACCCGCCGTTCGACCCGGACTTCGCCCTCCTGCTCGGCCAGGTCGCCCGCAACAAGCCGGCCAACCCCGACATCTACACCGAGCACCTGGCCGACTTCGTCGACACGTTCGTCCGTGTGCTCGGCGACCCCGCGCTGCCGCACCTGTTCTTCGTCGAAGGCGGTGCCCTCGCCGTCGAGAACGCGCTCAAGACCGCCTTCGACTACAAGAGCCGCCGCAACGAGGCCGCGGGCAGGTCACGCGACCTGGGCACCAAGGTCCTGCACCTGACGAAGGCCTTCCACGGGCGCAGCGGCTACACGATGAGCCTGACCAACACCGAGCCGGGCAAGATCGACCGCTTCCCCCGGTTCGACTGGCCGCGGATCGACGTGCCCGCCGTGCACTTCGGCGACGTGGCGGCGGCCGAGGAGCGCGCGCTCGCGCAGGCGCGTGCCGCGTTCGAGCGCCATCCGCACGACATCGCCTGCTTCATCGCCGAGCCGATCCAGGGGGAGGGCGGCGACAACCACATGCGGCCCCAGTTCCTGCAGGCCATGCAGCACATGTGCCACGAGTACGACGCCCTGTTCGTCCTCGACGAGGTCCAGACGGGCGGCGGGACGACCGGCACGCCCTGGGCGTACCAGCAGTTGGGGCTCGCTCCCGATGTCGTCGCGTTCGCCAAGAAGGTCCAGGTGGGCGGGATCATGGCGGGCGGCAGGGTGGACCAGGTGCCGGACAACGTGTTCCAGCAGAGCGGCCGGATCAACTCGACGTGGGGCGGCGGCCTCGTGGACATGGTGCGCAGCCGGGGCATCCTGGAGATCATCGAACGCGACGACCTGATCGCCCGTGCCGGGAGTCTGGGCAACCTGCTGCTCGAACGCCTCACCAAACTGGAGGCCGAGCGCCCCGAGTCCCTGTCGAACGTGCGCGGCAGGGGCATGATGTGCGCGTTCGACCTGCCGGACCAGGCCGCGCGCGACGCGCTGGTGACCCGGCTCAGGGAGGATCACGGGGTGCTGGTGCTGCCCTGCGGGCCGCGTTCCGTCCGCCTGCGCCCCGCGCTGAACATCCCCGAGGCCGACATCGACCACGGCCTCCAAGCCCTGTCGGCGGCGCTCACCGCGTGAAGCAGGTGGCGCTGCGGCCGGGGGCGCTCACTGCGTGATGCTGGTGGCGCTGCGGCGCGGTCCGAAGTAGCGCCAGAAGAAGTTGAGCAGCACGCTGACCCGGTTGCGCCCGCCCAGCAGGTAGGCCACGTGCACGAAGATCCACGCCAGCCAGGCCGGCAACCCGTGCATGGTCAGCCCGTTGGAGAGCTGCAACACCGCCTCCGCCTTGCCGACGGTGGCCATGATGCCCGGATCGCGATAGGTGAACCGCTCCAGCGGCCTGCCCTGCGAGGCCGCGATGATCTGCTGTCCGACGTGCTTGCCCATCTGCAGCGCCGGCTGGGCGAGCTGCGGCGGCGCGTCGGGCGGCCCCGACAGGTCGCCGGCCACGAAGATCTCGGGATGGCCGGGCAGGTGCAGAGCCTCCGTCAGCGTCACCCGGCCGCCCTTGCCCTGCGGCAACCCCCAGTCGGACACTTGCTCGGGCGCGGTGACGCCGAGCGCCCACACGGTCACGTCGCTCGGCAGCCTCGTGCCGTCGGCCAGCACCACCGCGTCCGCCTCCACCGCCGCGACCGTGGAGCCGAGCCGCAGCCGCACACCCCGTGCGCGCAGCGCCTTGGCCGCCTGGTCGCGCAGGCGCGGCTTGTACGGGGCCAGCACGTAGTCGAAGCGCTCGACCAGGGTCACGCTCGTCTGGTCCGGCCTGATCTCGGGATGCGTCAGCGGCATCGTCCGCCGGCGCAGCTCGGCCAGCGTGCCCGCCGTCTCCACCCCCGTCGCGCCCGCGCCCACCACCACGACGTGCATGCTGGGGCGCTTGCCCGTCGCGGTGTCCTCCAGATAGTGCTGCAGGCGCCGCCGCAACTCCGCCGCGTCATGGAGGGAGTACATCGGCAGCGAGTGCTCGCGCGCCCCCTCGACGTTGAGCCAGTTGGTGGTGACGCCGGTGGCGACCACCAGATAGTCGTAGTCGAGCCCGGTCCCGTCATCGAACTCCACGCGCCGCTCGTCCGGCAGCACCTTGCGCAGCACCGCGCGGCGCGCCCGCACGTTAGGCCACCTGGCGGCGAAGGTGCGGGTCGGATAGGACACGTCGGACGTGCCCATCCCGGCCGTGGCGACCTGGTAGAGCAGGGGCTGGAAGGTGGAGTACGGGTTGCGGTCGACGAGCGTCACCAGCGCGCCGCCCTTCGCCAGCTCCCGGGTGGCGGCCAGTCCCGCGAAGCCGGCTCCCACGACCACGACACGCGCTCTCTGCACCATGACAAGGTCCTTCCCCGCGAACACCGTCATGGATGCCTATAGCACCACCAGCATCTCCTAAACCACCCTGCAAGCCTCGCACCGCGACGGCCGGCGAACGTCCCGCGCGCGGGACGCGCCACCGACGCGGAGGTCCGGCTCGACCACTGCCGAAAGGGTGTGCGTCCGGGGCACGGTCACCGAGGCCCGCCTCCCGCTTTCCGGGCACGCCGAAAAGGCCGATGTCGGCCGTGATCAGGGGGCGGCCGGGAAGGGGCCTGGCCCAACCGGGTGAGGCTTACTCCTGGCGCGACTGCCACAGCCCGATGGCGGTGACCCGGGAGGCGACGCCGAGCTTGGCGTAGATACGGTTGACGTGGTTCTTGACGGTCTTCTCGCTGAGGAACAGGCGCTGCGCGATCTGGCCGTTCGACTGGCCCGTGGCGATCAGGTCCATGACTTCGGCCTCGCGCTTGCTCAGGGACGTGAGCACGCTGTCGAACGCTGCGTCGTCGACTCTCATCCGGCCTCCGGGGGGCGGGCAGACGGTCACATCGCCGGCCCCCGTGCTTCCGGCGTTAACGGTAGACAGCGAGCATAACTCGCATTGTCATAATTTGGGGCCGTTGTCGGGAGAAAACGACAACGGCCGGTCCCGAAGGACCGGCCGTTCGCGCTTGGGGTGAGTGAAGGGACTTGAACCCTCGGCATCCAGGACCACAACCTGGCGCTCTACCAACTGAGCTACACCCACCATGGCCGCCGCTGTCGTGGCGGCACAGGAAAAGTGTAGCGGGGTTCGGGAGTCTTTACGCCACTCCTTTAGTTGCTGACCCGCTCCGCCAGCGATCTGGCGGTCGTCGAATCCGGCCCCGGCTGGCCCACGAAGATGGCCGCCCGGTAGTAACGCAGCTCCCTGATGCTCTCCGTGATGTCGGCCAGAGCCCGGTGTCCGCCCTGCTTCTCGGGCGCGGCGAAATAGACCCGGGGATACCACCGGCGGGCCAGCTCTTTGATCGACGAGACGTCGACCATCCGATAGTGCAGATAGCCGTCCACCCCGGGCATGTCGCGCGCCAGGAACGTGCGGTCCGTGCCGATCGAGTTGCCGCACAGCGGCGCCTTCTTCGGCTCGGGCACGTGCCGGCGGATGTAGTCGAGCACGAGCGACTCGGCCTCCGCCAAGGTCACGCCGCCGGCCAGCTCGGGCAGCAGCCCCGAGTTGGTGTGCATGTCACGCACCACCTGCGACATCTGCTCCAGCGACTCCGGCGGCGGCTTGATCACCACGTCGACGCCGGTGTCCACCTGATTGAGCTCGCTGTCGGTGATGACGCACGCCACCTCGACGAGCGCGTCGCGGCTCAGGTCGAGCCCGGTCATCTCACAGTCGATCCAGACCAGCAAGTCACTCATTCGATCTCCTCGCCCAGCGGCTCGGAGCAATCCGCCCGCTTCTACCCCTCCAGCCTAGTGCCACTGGTCATGCGGGCTTGAGTGAGCTGAGGACCTTGCCGACCACGTCTGTGCCCATATTGTCGGGAACGGAGACGTACACCAGTGCCGGGCTCTCACCCGCGCCGCGGTCCATCAGCACGATCGCGCCGTTCTCCTTCTTCCACTTGTAGCCCTTCTCCTCGGACACCTTGGTGAAGTCGAGCTCGAACTGCAGCACCCAGGCGTCACGGTCACCGATCTTCATCGCCTTGTCCTGCAGGATCTTGCTCTCGTGCGCGAGGGTGTAGTACCTGGTGGAGAAGTCGACGAAGACCGTCTTCGCCGTCTCGCTCATGCCTGAGGCGCCGCTGTAGGGATAGAGCTCGTTCAGCACCGAGGTGTAGACGTTGCCGACCCAGTCGTTCGTGCCCTCGTAGTCCTGCTGCGAGATGCCCTGCACGCCGCCCGACCACTGCTGCTCGGTCGGCTGCCCGTTGTTGATCTCGGCGGACCGCGGGACCGTCCACTTGTCGGGCACCTCGAAGGAGACGCCCGCCTTCGGGTCGGTGACGCGGCCGCCGTCCGCCTTGGGCAGGTCGGCGCTCTGGCCGGGCGGCTGGCTGGGCAGCGGCTCGTTGCTGGGCGGCTCCTGAGTCTCGAACGTGTCGCTCGGCCTCGAAGGCGACGCGACCTCCGTGCTGTCGCTCCGGTTGATGAAGAAGATCCCGGCCACCACGATCAGCGCGACGACCACGAGCGCCGCCAGCCCGCCGAACACCCAGGGCAGCGGATTGCTCTGCTTGGGCGGCGGCCCGTAGCCGGGCCCGGGCAGCGGCGAGCCACCCCACTGGACGGACGGCTGCCCGTAGGCGTGCTGCTCACCCGTGGGCTGCCCGTACTGCCCGTACGCGGGCTGTCCACCTGATGGGGGCTGCCCGTACGCGGGCTGGCCGCCTGATGGGGGTTGCCCGTACGCGGGCTGTCCACCTGATGGGGGTTGCCCGTACGCGGGCTGCTCCCCGGAGGCCTGGCCGCCTGAGGCCTGGCCTCCTGAAGGCTGGCCGCCCGAAGGCTGGCCGTACGTGGGCTGGCCGTAGGTCGGCTGGCCGAACTGGAGCGTGGGATTCGCCGGCGTCGCCGACCAGTCGTGGCCGCCGGAGGCGCCCGATGGACCGGAAGGGCCCGCCGGGCCCACCGGGCCGGACTGTGGTTGTCGCTGAGGGCCGGAGGCCGGCTGCTGGGGCCCGCCAGGACCCTGCTCCTGGGCGTGCGTGGCGTCGGTCCACTGGTTGCCGTCCCACCAGCGGAGCTGGGGCTCTCCGTAGGGGTCCGGGTACCAGCCCGCGGGGGTCTGCGTGGTCATGTTCGCCAGATTAGTAAGAACCGCTTTGATATGCATTGCTGGCCGGAGATCAGCACTTGTACGTGAAGCTCGCCTTGTCCGTGCGCACCGGCCCCGGAGTGAGGATCTTCAGCGTCGCGGTGGCCTTGACGTTGCTCTTTCCGCTGAGCGACCACCGCAGCGGCACCGTGTACGACGTCTGATCCGCGTTCGTGCGCAGCGTTCCTTTCACGACGACCTTGTCGAGGTTCTTGCGCCACTCGTAGGTGACCTGGCCGGGCGCCCCGTTGGTGACGACCTTGGCGTTGATCAGCACGACGCTGTCGCAGCGCTGCGTCTTCTTCGGCGCGACCACGTTGATCGAGGTGACCGCCAGCGCCGGCGCGTTGCCCAGCTTGAACCAGGCCAGGACCGCCCCGGCCATGATGGCCGCGAAGACGGCCGTGGCGAGGACCGTGCGCCGCCGGCGCTTGCGTGACGCCTTGGTCAGCCGGGCGCCAGGGTGCTGCTCGGTGGCGGCCTCGTCCCGGCCGCCGCGCCAGATCCGCTCGGCCGGCGTCTCCGGCCCCTGCGGCTGGGTGCCGATGCCCGGCCCGAACCGCACGGGTCCTGCCGACTGGCCGGGCACGTGCAGGAGCGTGACGATGTCGCCCTCGTCCCTCGGCACGATCGGAGCCCGCGCGTACGCCGGCGCCTGGGCGAACGCCGACCTGCCCCGGGCCGCCTGCGCCAGCCGGTCCCTGCTGACCACGCCGCCGGGCAGCACCGCCCGCTCCGCGACCAGCGTGTCCCGGGCGGCGGCCAGGCCCAGCGTGCCGGCCATGGCCGCGACCCGCTCGAACAACTCGGCGGCCCGCGAGGAGCCGGGCCCGAACGCGGCCGCCAGCCCGCGGGCCAGCGACGCCCATCCCGCCGCGTCCCGCTCGCGCGGGGAGACCTGGGCGCGGATGGCGTCGGACAGGCCGCGTTCCGACAGCAGCGCGGCGCCCTCCGCCGTGACCACCACCGTGCCCGGGTGCACCGAGCCGTGCGTGATCCCGGCGGCATGCAGCGCCGCCAGGGTGTGGGCCGTCTCCACCAGCACCGACGCCGCGCCGCCCGGATCGATCGGCCCGGCGGCGAGCAGATCGCCCAGGGTGGGGCTGACGGCCTGCCCGGTGAGCAGCCAGACCTGGTCGCCGGCGGCGACCACGTCCGCCACCGGGATCAGCCCGGTCATGCCGCCCAGCACGAGCCGCTGGTCGGTCATGACCGCGGCCACCACGCGGTCGCGCACGCCGGGAGACCCGATGATCTTCGGGTCGAACAACAACGCCCCCGCCCTGCGGCCGTCGGGTGAGATGGCGTCGATCCAGTTGCCGAGTTCGGTCATCCAGGTGTGCTCGGTAAGCCGGAATCCGGCGATACCGTGTCCAGGGTTGGTCATCCCCTCGCCCCCCGGCGCTTTTCTAACGCTTCCTTCTGTGGCGGCCCGCCATGCGGCGTCTCACCGCAAGTGTGACCGGAATGGCGCCGGACGTCACCAGGCCGAGTGCGAGCAGTGCCGCCTGAGCCTTGCTCGCACTGTCGAGTCGTGGCTCCTGGGGCACCGGCTCTTCGCCGCCGGTGGGTTCGTTGCCGCCCGTGGGCTCGCCCTTGGTCGGCACCTCGCTGTCCGTCGGGGTCTCCACGGTCCTGGTGGTGGTGGGCGAGGGCTCGGCCGTTGTGGGGACCGGGCGCGGCGGCCGGGTCGTGGCCGGCGGCGTGGTTCTGGGCGGGGTGGGCGGAGCGGTGCCGTCGCCGTTCTCGTTGATCTGGCCGGTCAGGTCGGGATCGGGGGTCGGGCTGGCGGTCGGCGTCGGCTTCGTGCTCTTGGCAGGCGTCTTGACGGGGGTCGGCGTGGGTCGGCGCGTGGGCCTGCGCGAGGGCGTCCTGACGGGCCGGGTGGCCGTCGGCAGCACGGGCGGCGGCGCGGCGCTCTGCGTGACCGTGGGATCCGGGGTGGTCTCGTCGAGGGTGGGCTCGGGTTCGGGCTCGGTCTCGGCCGGCTCCGGCGTGGCGGGAACGGCCGTGGTCGGCGTGACCTGACTGGTCTGCGCCCGCAGCACGGGCTCCCCGGCCGAGGCGTTGACGACGACCACGGCCACGGCGGCCAGCACGCCGACGGTGGCCGCGCCGATGGCGACCTTCGCGGGCAGTTTCCGCAGGATGCGCGACGGGTCGCGGAACCTGGTCTCGGCCAGCGCGGTCTGCACCAGCCCCGGCTCCTCCAGGGCGCTCGGGAAGAGCAGGACCAGCAGGCCCGCGAGGGCGGCCAGGCGGCGGCGGCCGCGCTCCTCCCAGTCCGGCCCGTAGGCCCCGGCCGCGACGGCCTCCAACTCGGTCAGGAACGCCTCCGCAGACGGCGGCCGATCGCCCGCGTGCTTGGCCAGGCCGCGCTCGATCAGGCCGCGCAGCGGCGCGGGCACGTCGTCGACCGGCGGCGGCGTGCTCTGGTGCTGCCGGGCCAGCGCGGCGAGGTTGGGCGCGCGGTAGGGCCGGACGCCCGTCAGGCATTCGAAGAACACCACGGTCGCCGCGTACACGTCCGTGGACGGCGCCGCTGGACCGCCCGACCACTGCTCCGGCGCCATGTACGGCGGCGTGCCCGCGGCACTCGCGCCCTCGCCCGCACGGACCGCGATGCCGAAGTCCACGAGCTTGCTGGTGCCCTCGCCCTCCACCATCACGTTCTCGGGCTTGAAGTCGCGGTGCACGACCCCGATCGCGTGGGCGGAGGCCAGACCTTGGAGCGAGCCCTTCAGGACCGTGAGGGCCGCCTCAGGGCCCGTGGGGCCCTCTGACCGGAGCATCTCGCGCAGCGACACCCCGTTGATCAGCTCCATGACGATCGCCGCGCCGTGGCCGGTCTCGACGTAGTCGATCAGCCTGGCGTGGTGCACGCTCTGGAGCGTGCCGAGCAGTCGTGCCTCATGCCGGAAGCGGGCGACGAAGCCCACGTCCGCTCTCAGCTCGTCGCTGAGATACTTGATGGCCACCTCGACGCCGTCGTGGTCGCGCCTGGCCAGCACCACACGTCCGGCGGATCCCGAGCCGAGCTCGCGGACTTCGGTGTAGCCAGGGACCCCCCACTGCCCATCACCGTACATAACGGTCTCCTCTGGAGTTGTTTGGGCCCCCACCCTCATCAAACGGTCCGTAGCTTAACCAGAGGGAACCGCTTTCCCGCTACTGATATCCCGATAAGTGTGTCTTACCTGGCTATTCGATCTTCTCTGAAGATTCGGGGCGCGGGGTCTTGGTGGCGGTCTCCTCCTGCTCCGGCTCCTCCTCTTCCTCATCATCGGAGGGGCACGCGGCCGTGGTCCCGCTCGCGCTGTCGCTGCCGCCGGCCGCCGCCGGGTCGGTCGAGGCGGTCACGGACCACTTCATGCCGCAGGAGATCTTCCCCTGGTAGACGAAGGTCTGGGTGTACGTCGTCTCGCCGGACAGGGTGGCCGACTGCGAATCGCCGCCCTCGCCGACCGAGAATCGCACGGTCAGGCGTACCGGCTGGGTGTTCGCCGTGGTCACCGAGACGGTCGCGGTGAGCCCGTCACCGGGGCCGGCCCGCACGATCGACACCCGCCGCACCTGCGCCGGGCACGTCACCGTGGCCCGCGCGGTGGCCGTTCTGCCGCCCGCGCTCACCCGCACCGACAACGTCGAGCCGCAGGGGCGGGTCCTGAAGGTGTAGGTGAAGGCCCGCGAGTAGGCGGTCCGGCCCGACAGGGTGGCCGAACGGGTGGCGACCGAGTCGCCGTTCACCGCGAACTCCGCCCGCACCGGGATCTCCGCCGGGCCGCTGGCGGTCAGCCTGACCCGGGCGGTGGCCGTGCGGCCGGGTGCCGCCGGCACGTTCAGGCTGACGCGCAGCCCGGTCACCCTCGTCGGGCAGGCCGGCAGGGGCTGCGAGGCCCTTCTGGCGCCGCCGGGCGCGGCGGGGGAGGTGGTGACGGTCAGCGTGACCGGCCCGCCGCAGGCGCGCTCGCCCATGGACCACGTGAGCGCCTGGGTGTAGGACCTGGCGCCGCTCAGGCGCAGGCGCTGGGTGCGGCCGTTCGTGCCGGGGGCCGTCCAGGTGGCGGTGGCGATGACGGTGCCGGTGCCGCTGGTGGTCAGGGTGACGGTGCCACCGGCGACCGAGCCCTCGCTGACCGTGAGACGGCCCAGCGTCACGCCGAGCACCGTCGTGGCCGGCGCCGGCGTCTGGACCGTCGGGGTCGGGGTCGGGGTCGGGGTGGGGGTCGGGGTGGGCGTCGGTGTCGGCGTGGGAGTTGGCGTCGGGGTCGGCGTGGGCGTCGGGGTGCGCGTCCTGGTCCGGGTCGGCGTGGACGTAGGCGTGCGGGTTCTGATTCGTGTCGGGGTCGCGGTCGGGGTGCGGGTTCTGGTCCGCGTCGGGGTGGCCTTGGGGCGCTCGGCCGGCGTGGTGGCCGCCGGCGCGAGGGAGCTCGTGGGCGTCTCCTCGGGCACTAACACCGCCGGCGACTCCTGCGGCGCGACCTCGGGCGTGCTCTCGGGCGTCGTCTCCGGCGTCGGCTCCGGCGTCGGCTCGGGCGTCGGCTCGGGCGTCGGCTCGGGGGTGGTCTCCGGGGCGGACGGAATGATCGCCGCAGGCTCCGTCGTGCCCTGGGACGGCGGGCCGGCCGCCGCCGCGCCGATCCCCTCCGCAGGCGGTTGCGGCCGGTTGGTCAGCACGACCACCACGGCCACGGTCACCACCGTGGCCAGCACGCCGCCCATGGCGACCCGCACCGCGCTCGACTGCAGCCCGTTCGAGCGCAGTTTCCTGAACACGGTCCTGGCCAGCGACGTGGAGACCTCGGGCGGCGGCCCCTGGGGCATGGGCAGCAGCAGGGCGAGCAGGGCCACGAGCGCGGCCAGCCGCCGCTTGCCGCGCTCCTCCCAGTCCTCCCCGTACGCCGCCCGCGCGGTGCTCTCCAGCTCCGTCACGAACGCCTCGGCGCTCGCCGGCCGCTGCGCGGGATCCTTGGCCAGGCCGCGCCTGATCAGCCCGCGCACCGGCTCCGGCGCGTCGTGGAAGGGCACGGGGGCGTGCACGTGCTGGTAGCCGAGCACGCTGGGCTCGGTGGAGCGGTAGGGCCGGTGGCCGGTCAGGCACTCGAAGAAGACGGCGGTGGCCGCGTACACGTCGGTCGACGGCGAGGCGGGCCGCCCGTCCCACAACTCGGGCGCCATGTACGGAGGCGTGCCCTCGGGAACCGAGGCCGTGCCCTGGCGGACGGCGATGCCGAAGTCGACGAGCTTGCTCACGCCGTCGTCGCGGACGAGGACGTTCTCCGGCTTGTAGTCGCGGTGCACCAGGCCCATCGCGTGCGCCCTGGCCAGGCCGAGCAGCGAGCCCTTCAGCACGACCAGCGCCGCCTCCGGCTCGGTCACGCCGTTCTCGCGCAGCAGCGCGCGCAGCGAGACGCCGTTGACCAGCTCCATCACGATGGCCGCGCCGCCGGCGTCCTGGATGTACTCCCACATCGTGGCGATGTTCGGATCGCGCAACGTGGTCAGCAGCCGCGCCTCCGACTGGAACCTGGCCAGGGCGGCGGGATCGCGCCGTAACTCCTCGGACAGGTATTTGATCGCGACCTGCACACCGGTCTCGTCATGTACGGCCAGCGCGACGCGCCCGCTGGCGCCCACGCCAATTCGCTTGATCTCGGTATATCCGGGAGCGCTCCACTCCATTTTGCCTCTCCCATCGGAGCCGGCCCACCAGATGAGACGTGCGATCAAGGGGTCAGGTTTTCCAGGTGGTGCCGAATTTATGGAACTACTCCCGATGGAGGATGTGAACAGGCGTATCGATACCTTCTGGGAGCAGAGAATCACGCTCTGGCTCGCCCCACGACGTGACCAGGGGAAGCACGCCGGCCCACACCGGCAAGTCGTAGTCCTCCTCCTCGTCCTTGGGCCCGCCGCGCCGGATCTTGACCGACGCCTCCTCCAGCGACAGCGCCAGCACGGCCGTGGCGGCGAGCTCCTTGCGCGAGGGAAGCCTGACGTAGTCCCACTGGCCCGGGGCGAGCTGCTCGGACAGGGCCCGCAGGCCCTCCATGCGCTCATCGGGATCGGTCACCAGCCGGGCCGCGCCGTAGATGACCGCCGAGCGGTAGTTGACGGAGTGGTGGAAGATCGAGCGGGCCAGCACGATGCCGTCCACGTGCGTGACCGTGACGCACACCTCGCCGCCGTCGCCCGTGCGCAGCGACGTGGCGCCGGTGGAGCCGTGCAGGTAGAGGGTCTCGCCGACGCGCCCGTAGCCGGTGGGCACGACCATGGGGTGGCCGTTCACCACCACGCCCAGGTGGCAGACCAGTCCGGAGTCGAGCACCTCGTACAGGTCGTCTCTGTCGGTGCTGCCGCGCTGCTTCTCGCGGCCGAGCGTGGTGCGGGGTGTGGTGGAGAGCATGATTCGACCGTAACGACGAAGTGGACCTATTCTGTAGGGCCACTACCGACCCCTTCGCGAAGACCACTTCTGTGCGCACCCACGTTGACCTGCCCGTATCTCTATCACGACGCTCCGGCACGCCGCTCACGACGCAGCTCGCCGACTGGCTGCGCCGCGCCATGCTGGCCGGCACGCTGGCCTCCGGCGAGCGGCTGCCGTCCACGCGCGCCCTCGCGACCCAGCTCGTGGTCAGCAGGACCGTGGTGACGGAGGCGTACCAGCAGCTCTACGCGGAGGGGTGGCTGGACGGGCGGCACGGCTCGGGCACGTTCGTGGCCGACATGGAACGGCCGCCGCCGCCGCGCGAGAGCCCGTACGTGCCGGCGCCCGAGCCGCCCCCGGTGGACGCGATCAACCTGCGGCCCGGCGAGCCATGGGTGCGCGACTACGACCGGGCGGCCTGGAAGCGGGCCTGGCGCAAGGCCGCCGACCTGCCGCCCGGCGCCGAGCCCGACCCCTACGGACTGCCGCACCTGCGGGAGTTGCTCGCCGACCACCTCAGGCGGGCCAGAGGCATGGCCGTCGGCCCCGAGAACATCCTGGTCACCAGGGGCACCGGCAACGGCCTCGACCTGTGCGCGCTGGCCCTGCTCGGCTCGGGCGCGCGGGCCGGCGTCGAGGACCCGGGCTACCACGTGGCGCGCACGGTGTTCGCGGCCAGGGGCGCGCAGGTGGTGCCGTGCCCGGTGGACGAGGACGGCGTGATCGTCGAGGAGCTGCCCGGCGATCTGCGGGTGCTCTACACCACGCCCGCGCACCAGTACCCGCTGGGCGGCCGGCTGCCGATCCCGCGCAGGGAGCGCCTGCTGGCCTGGGCCAGGAGCACGGGCGCGACCATCGTGGAGGACGACTACGACGCCGAGTTCCGCTACGACGTGGCCCCGTTGCCCGCCCTCTACGGCCTCGACCCCTCCCGCGTGGTGCTCCTGGGCACGCTTTCCAAGATCCTCGCGCCGGACGTGGGCGTCGGCTGGCTGGTGGGCGAGCCGGAGCTGGTCGGCAGGATCGCCGGCCTGCGCCGCGCGGTGGCCGACCGCACCAGCGGCCCCGTGCAGCAGGCCGTGGCCACCCTCCTGGAGCGCGGTGACCTGGACCGGCACCTGCGCAGGATGCGCCTGGAGTACGCCCGCCGCCGCGCCGCCGTCGTCGAGCTCCTCGGCCCCGTCTGCCGCCTGCGCGGCGACACGGCCGGGCTGCACGTCCTGGCGGAGCTGCCCGCGGCCGTGGCGCCCGTCGTGGTCGAGCGGGCCAGGGAGCGCGGCGTCCTGCTCGACGCGACCGAGCGCCACCACCACGGCCGCGCCCGCCTGACCGGCCTGGTGATCGGGTACGGCTCCGCCTCGCTCCCGGAGGTCCGCCGCGGTTGCGCCGTGCTCGCCGGGCTCATCCAGGACGCTCAGGCGGAGCCGGTCAGGTCTGCTCCTCTATAGGCGGCTTCAGCTCACGCAGGACCGGGAGGGCGCGGGTGGCGTACAGCGGGTCCACCGGCAGCACGTGCCGGGCCCACCAGCGGGCCGGGCCCGGATGCGGGGAGGCCACGGTGAACGCGGGGGCGTAGTCGTCGTACGGCGGGTCGTAGAGGTAGCCCGTCGCGACCCCGCGCCGCTCCAGCTCGGCGATGGCCGCGTCGCGCTCGCGGACCAGCAGCGGCACCCGGAACAGCGGCTGGTCGAGGTGGTCGCGCACGGCGGGCGCGACCGTGGGCAGCCCGGCCAGCAGCTCGACGCCCGCCAGCCGCCGGGGCCGGTCGGCGGGGACCTTGGCCAGGCGCCTCGACCGGTACCACTGGATCAGGCGGCCGCGCCGGGCGCGGTAGTGGTGCAGGTCGGCGCGTACCCACTGGTCGAAGGGCGGCAGCGCGGGCACGTGCCGCAGCGCCTCCGCGAGCCCCTGCGGGTCGAGGGCGATGCGGTAGCCGTCGCGCTCCTCCTGCATGCCGAGGGCGCGCATGAGCTTGAGCGCCGGGCGGACGCGGTCGAGCTTGAGCGCTCCCTGGCGGGCCATCGAGGTGGCCACGCTGAGCAGGTCGGCCCGCCAGGAGCCACCGGTCAGCAGCGCGTCGCGGGCCTGCGTGAGGGCGCGCAGGTCGGACTCGTGCTCGACGGCCAGGACGCCGCCCGAGCCCGCGCTCGCGTGCTTGGAGAGGCTGAAGACCCCCGCCTGGCCGAACGTCCCCAGCGGGCGCCCGCCGACGGCGGTCTCCATGGCGTGCGCCACGTCCTCGATCAGGATCTTTCCGGCGAATGCGGAGACGCGGTCGGGCAGGCCGTACAGGTTGGTCGTCAGGACGGCGTCCACCGAGGCGAGATCGACCCGCGAGACGTCGATGTTGCCGTCGCGGGGGGAGAGCGGCGCGATCACCGGTCGCAGTCCGGCGGCGAGCACGAGGAAGAGGATCTCGTCAGCCGAGATCGGCGACATGAGCAGCCGCTGGCCGGGCGTGCACCAGTGGCGTAGTGCGAGGTAGAGGCCGACGCGGTTGGACGGTAGCGACAGGCAGTGACGGCCCGTGCGCTCTGCGATGAGCTTCACCCTTGCAGGACACTACGGAGTCTGCCGTACGTTTTCAACGCCTTGTCCGCGGTCTTCAGCAGCAAGGGGTTGGCCAGGACCGTGGCGCGGGTCTTGCGCGCCGGCACGCGCACCATCCAGTGCACGGCCGCCGCCGGGCTGAGCCGGGCCACCCGCCCCTCGCAGACCTGGAGCTCGCCGGTCTTGAGCTTGTCCTTGTACTCCTTCTGGCCACGGCCCATGTCGATCATCTGGATCCCCGACTTGGCGGCGTGCTCGGCCATCCCCAGGTGGTGGATCAGGCCGGGGGAGTATTTCGCGAAATGGGGGTCGTAGGCGGGGAACCAGCCGACCAGCGTCTTACGCGTGCGCAGCCCGAAATGCCCCGCCACCGGCCGGTCGTCCGCGTAGACCATGTCCAGCACCCCGGCGAAGTCGTCGGACTGGGTGGCCAGCAGCCGCTCGACCAGCTCCACGATCCACCGGTGGGAGAACCTGTCGGTGCGGCCCGTGCGGCGATATTGGTCGGTCTTCCAGCTCAGCAGCGTGTGCAGGGGCTCCAGGTCGGTGGTGGCGTAGACGTGGCGCGTCGTCCCCGCCTCACGCTGGAGCTTGCGCGCCTTGGCCAGGGTGGTCTTGTACGTCTTGCCGGAGTTTTCCCGCAGCCAGCCGGCGTAGGTCTCATAGCCGTCGCTCAGGTCGATGATCGGCGACGGATGCCGCTCATAGTGCCCGGACAGCAGCGGCTGCCCCGACATGAGGTGGTCGAACTCGTAGACCGCCAGCCCGCAGTCCTTGATCAGCCGGCGCGGGTCGAGCTCGACGCCCTGGGCGAGGACGAGCCCCTGCGCGTCGGTCAGCCCCGCGGCCACCGGCTTGCCGATCCCGAGCGGATGTCGCTCAAAGGGGAAAAACCCGACAATGTCGGGACCGTCGGAGATAATGGCGACTCGCACGACGTCGCGAAGTTCGCTCACCGCGATCGTGAATTCGGGCGACAAAAAAGGGTTATCGAAGGCGGTGTCTGACTGCTGCAGGGCCCGCCATCGGCTCAGCTCTGATTGTCCCAGCTCACGGGGGAGAGCAACGGTTACGCGCATGGGCTCCTACTGTCGGCATGCACACGCCTTCCAGCATGCGGGCAGGCGTGTACGGTCAAGCGTAAACGATCTGGCGAGAGCTCATAACCGCAGGTCCGGAACGTTACGATATTCCCAGCTAGCATTCAGGACCGAGTGGCGTTCTAATGTATGGCCATGACCGTACCTGGGATCGATCAGCCCCATCTGATCGCGTGGATGGGCCGGCACGTGCCCGACGCGGGCGAGCCTTCGGCCGTCTCGCTCATCTCGGGCGGCAGATCCAACCTGACCTATCTGGTCGAGACCCCCGAGCGCCGGCTGGTGCTGCGCCGTCCGCCGCTCGGCCACGTGCTGCCCACGGCGCACGACATGCGGCGGGAATGGCGGGTGATCTCGGCGCTGGCGCCGACGCCGGTGCCGGTCCCCGAGCCGGTGGCCTTCTGCGGTGACGAGGACGTCATCGGGGCGCCGTTCTATCTCATGGGGTATGTGCCGGGCGCCGCCGTGCGGACGCGCGAGGAGCTGGGGGAGCCCACGGCCGGCCAGACGCGGCGGTTGTCGGAGCGGCTGGCCGAGGTGCTGGCCGCCATCCACGCCGTCGACTACCGCGAGGTGGGGCTGGCGGACTTCGGGCGGCCCGAGGGATACATGGCCAGGCAGCTCGACCGGTGGTGCCAGCAGTGGGAGCGGTCGAAGACGGCCGACCTGCCGGAGTACTACCGGCTGGTGGAGCGGCTGCGGGCGCGGCTGCCCGCCGAATCGGCCGGCACGCTGGTGCACGGCGACTACCGGCTGGACAACACGCTCATCAGCCTCGGTGACCTGAGCATCGAGGCGGTCGTCGACTGGGAGATGTCGACGCTCGGGGATCCGCTGGCCGACCTGGGGCTGACGCTGACGTACTGGCACGATCGCGGGGACGAGGAGCGGGCCGGGATCCCGGTGGCGGGGGACGTGACGGTCGCTCCTGGGTTCATGAACGCGGCGGAGTTCGCGGCGCACTACGCGAAGGTGTCGGGTCGCGACATCGCGGATCTCGGGTTTTACGTCGCTTTCGGCAATTTCAAGCTCGCGGTCATCGTGGAGGGTATCCACGCCCGGTTCAAGCAGGGTAAGACCGTTGGGGAGGGATTCGAGCGCATCGGCTCCGCCGTACCCACCCTGATCTCCCGCGCCCACCGCATGCTCGACCAGCCCTGACCCCCCGAGGAGCGTCATGAGCACAGTTGCACTGATCACCGGAGCGGCCAGCGGCATCGGGGCCGCGGTGGCGCGGCGCCTGTCCACGGGCGGCGTCAGGTGCGTCCTCGTCGACCGCGACGGCGAAGGCGTCGAGCGGCTGGCCAAGGAGCTGGACGGCGCCTGGCTGGCCGCCGACGTCTCCACCGAGGAGGCGTCGCTGGAGGCCGTCGCGCTGGCCGAGCGGCGCTACGGGCGGCTCGACCTGGTCCACCTCAACGCCGGCATCTCCGGGCGGGTGGATCTGACGGACTTCGACCTGGAACGCTACCGCCAGGTGGTCGGGGTCAACATGGACGGCGTGGTCTTCGGCGTGCGCGCCAGCGTCCCGCTGCTCGTCCGCTCCGGCGGCGGGGCCATCGTGGCCACCTCGTCGCTGGCCGGGCTCGTCGCCTTCTCCGGCGACCCGGTCTACACCATGACCAAGCACGCCGTCGTGGGCCTCGTCAGGGCGCTGGTCGAGCCGCTGGCCGCCCAGAAGATCCGCATCAGCGCCGTCTGCCCCGGCTTCACCGACACGCCGCTCGTGGCCGAGGCGCGGGAGATGTTCGTCAACGCCGGGTTCCCGTTGCTCACGGCCGAGGACGTGGCCGCCGCCGTCGAGTCCGCCTTCTACGCCGAGACCGGGGGCGCGCTGCTGATCGTGCAGCCCGGCCGGCAGCCGGTGCCGTACCGGTATGCCGGAGTTCCCGGTCCCGTGGGGGGTCAGCGGCCGCCGCAGGGCGATTGACGGTGCGCTGCAAGCGGGACGATTAGCGTGATAAGGGCCGGGCGCACTCGCCTGGCCCTTCACGTTCTCCGGGGCTCGTGCGCTCGCGGGCCCTTGTAAATTCGTGACCGCCTGCCCGTTCATGAGTCTGAGGAGCCTTCAGTGATTCCGACCGACGGCCGACACGCGCGCCGACGATCGCCCTGGCCGATCGCCGTGGGAGCCGGCATTCTGGCCGTCATCCTCGTGGCGGGCATCATGATCTACGCCTCGGGCCTGACGAAGTCGCGCGCCGGGTTCAAGGGCGACGAGGTCGCCACCACCGTGCCTGCCCAGCCCGCGCCCGACCTCGCGGCGCCTCCGGTTCTCGAGAGCTGGCCGCGCTGGGGTGTCACCCACACCCAATACAGCGCGGACAACGAGCCGGAGCAGGTGATCGAGCAGGTCAGGGGCCTGCTCGGGCGGGTCCCGATGGTGCAGAACCAGCACGTCATGGGCTGGGGCGTCGGCAACCCGGAGCCCAGCCCTGGGCAGTACAACTTCCGCGATCTCGACCGGCGGCTGACGTTCATGGCGTCCTCGCGGGCGATGCCGGTGATCACGCTCTGCTGCGCGCCGGACTGGATGAAAGGCGGGCAGGCCGGGCGTACGGACTGGAGCAAGAACCACACGGTCGCCCCGGACCCCGAGCACTTCGACGACTACGCCGCGCTGGCCGCCCGGATCGCCAAGCAGTATCCGACCGTCAAGCACTACCTGGTGTGGAACGAGTTCAAGGGCTTCTGGGACGCGAACGCCAACCGGTGGGACGCGGTGGGCTACACCGAGATGTACAACAAGGTCTACACGGCGTTGAAGGCCGTGAACAAGGATATTCAGGTCGGCGGGCCGTACATGCCGATCGAGAGCGCTTCCAAGGGCGAGCTCTCGGACGTGACCGGTCCCTGGGGGACGGTCGACCAGCGGGCGCTCGCCGCGATCCAGTACTGGATCGACCACAAGAAGGGCGCCGACTTCATCGTGGTGGACGGCGCGTCCATGACGAAAGACAAGGGCAACGTCCCCGACGACTTCGCGGCGCAGCAGAAGTTCGGCGCCATCACGACGTGGCTGCGCAAGCAGAGCGACGACCTGCCGGTGTGGTGGGCCGAATGGTACGTCGAGCCGGAGAACTCCGGCTGGACCGAGCAGCGGCGTACCGCGGTGCAGGCGGTGACGCTGATGGAGTTCGCCAGGAGCGGCGTGACGACGGCCCTCTACTGGAATCCGCAGCAGAAGGACGAGGGCGACTGCCCCGGCTGCCTCTGGCCGCCGAACGTCGGCGGGGAGCTGCCGATGGCGGGCCTGCTGAGCGGTTTCACGAAATGGTTCCCCGCCGGGGTGCGGCCGGTCGAGGTGCGGTCGTCGGATCCCCAGGTGAAGGTGCTGGCGCAGGAGCGTCAGATGGTCATGGTCAACACCTCCGACCGCGACGTCACGGCGACGGTGGACGGCAAGCAGATGACCCTGGCCCCGTACGAGATCAAGTGGGCCGGCCGCGGCACCGCCTGAGGCGACCCCCGTCTCAGCGCGGGTTGCGCCAGTAGGTGAGCGAGCGCAGCAGCCACTCCACGGGCCCGTAACGATGCCGCTGGAGCCACCAGTGGCTGTAGAGGACCTGGGCGGCGAAGATGGCCAGCGCGATCAGCACCTCGGCCGGCGGGCTGACGCGGTCCACGAGCGACAGCCCGTACCCGGTGAAGATGAGCGCGCAGATGAGCGACTGGGCGAGGTAGTTGGACAGCGCCATCCGTCCCGGCGCCGCCAGCGCCCGGGCGAGCCGCGGCAGGTGCGGCAGCAGCCGCAGGAAGGTGGCCGCGTACGCCGCCGCCAGCAGCGGCGCCGTCACCAGGTCCACCGCCTCGCCCCAGAACTTGTGCACCCCGGCGCCCCACGCCGACATCGTGTAGACGAACGCGCCCGCCAGCCCGATCGTGAACCCGGCCCACTGGATCCTGCGCAGCGTGCCCGTGTACGCCCGCACGTCGCGCAGCGCGCCCAGCTTGCCGACCGCCAGCCCGATGAGGCACGCGGCCAGCACGGCGGGCCCCTGGAAGACGACGCGGGCCACGATGATCAGCGACAGCTTCCGCAGATGCTCGCCGACGATCTGCCAGACGCCCCCGCCGAGCGCTGTGCGCGACTGTGCGGCCTCCTGGGCGTTGTCGGCCAGCGTGCCGCTCATGTCGAGCCCTGAGGCCGCCAGCAGCGCCAGCAGGACGAATCCGAGGGCCAGCAGCGCGGTCAGCGCGACGGCCAGGAGCATCGCCGTCTTCGGCGTGATCCGGTGGAAGATCAGCAGGGCCACGCCCACGGCCGCGTACGTCGTCAGGATGTCCCCGGGGAACAGCAGCACGGCGTGCGCCAGCCCGAGCAGGAGCAGCCCCGCCACCCGCCGCAGGAACATCGGCACGAAGGGCCGCCCCTGCCGCGCGGCCGAGTCGAGCTGGAGCGTGAAGCTGTAGCCGAACAGGAACGAGAACAGCAGGTAGAACTTGTTCTCCGCGAACAGGGTCACGACCCAGCGCACGCCCCAGTCAAGCGAGGAGTCGAACGCGGGCTCCGCCAGCCCGGCCATCCGGAAGCCGGAGGCCAGGAAGGCGATGTTCACCAGGAGGATCCCGAGGAGCGCGAACCCGCGCAGCGCGTCGACGGACGCGATCCGCGCGGCCGCGAGTCGTACATCCGACATAGCGGGAGATGTCTCCTGTGCCCTCACCAGGGACATCATTGCGCATAGCCTGTGGGTTTCCTGTGAATTTAGTTATTTTGTGCGATATAGATGAACCGCTCGACGATCACGGCCAGCGCCACCACGAACGCCGGGCACGCCAGATACAGCAGACGCCGGCGCGCCTTCCTGGCCCGGTTCGGACCGTTCAGCCGGATGATCTCGTAGGAGAAGAGCGCGGCCCAGGTCACCCCCAGCGCCCCGATCCCGACCGGCGTCCACGGCGAGGTGGGATCGCCCCGGCCCTTGTACGGCATCGGCTCGGGGACCTCGGTGCCCCTGACGAACGTCTTCCACGTGTAGAGCGCCGCGTCCTCGTTGGAGAACACCCGTTTCAGGTCGGGTGAGGCGTCCAGCGCCGCGCGGTATCTCTCGCCCCAGTCCTCCGCATAACCCTCGTTGAGCTGCAGATAGCTCACCTGCGCGCGGCTCACGATCAGGTACGAGTTGCGCGGCTGCTCCTTCAGCGCCTGGACCGAGGCCGCGATCTGCGTCGGGTCCTTGTACACCTGGGCCTGCACGTTGAAGTTGACCAGCTCGATGTCCCGCTCGCCCCAGGGCAGGGTCGGCGTGACCTCCTGGCCCACCTTGGGCACCAGATAGAGCACCTTCGCGCTGGGCTTGTCGTGCTGGTAGATGTAGTCGAGGGCCGCCACCTCGCCCGTGGTGACCCGCTCGAACTTCTCGTTGCCGTACCTCGCCAGCAGGAACGCCATCGCGAACAACACCGCGAAGCACGCGGCGAGCACGAGCGAGATCTTCTTGGTCAGCTCGGGGTTGAAGCGCACGTTCCGCTTGCGCAGCGGCACGGTCTCCTCGCGGACGTCCGCGCTGTCGGAGGGCAGGTTGGGGAAGAACGCGTACGCGGCGAGCAGACAGGCGCCCGGCAGCGCGAACATGTAGATCCGCAGCCCGATCTCGCCGCCGTAGTTCTGCAGCCCCAGCGCCAGCACCGGCATGCAGAGCAGGATCAGCGCCGACCGGTCGAACACCCCGCGCCGCAACCGCCGGAACAACCCCGTCGCCGCCAGGCTGAGGATCACCGCGAGGATGCCGAGCCGCGCCTGCAGCACCATCGCGTGCGCGGGGTCGCTGCCCTCGATCCGGTCGCCGGTGTTGCTGCGCAGGTTCTGCAGGAAGTTGCCCAGGCCGCCGAAGATCGTGTCGATCTGGCTCGACCAGAAGCCCACCGTCATGTAGCTGATCCAGGCCAGCACCACCAGCCCGAGGAAGAACGGCAGCGCCCAGGTCAGCGTGGTGCGCTTGAAGATCAGGAACGCGGTGATCACGCCGAGCATCATGAACGGCGTGATCTGGTGCGAGGCCACCGACGCGAGGAACAGCGCCAGCAACATCATCAGCATGAGCAGCTTGTCGGCCCGGAACGTCCCGGTGTTGGCGAGCTCGCCCGGCGTCATCGCGTCGAGCCGGCCGATCAGCTTGCGCAGCCCCTTGGCCGGGATCGGTTTGGTGCGCTGCTCGACGCGGCCGAACCAGCGCAACAAGATCGCCACGAACGCCAGATACAGGGCGAAGGTGAAGCCCTGCGGGGAGAAGTAGTCCTGCCCGATCCACTGCACCAGCACGAACAGCAGCGCCGCGAACCACCGCGCCCGCGTGGTGGCCACGACCTGGCGCAGGATCAGCACGAACGGAAGCAGGTAGAGCAGGTTCGACAGGAGCGGCGTCCACTGCAGGATCGTCGTCATGTCGGTGATGCCGGCGGCCCTCGTCACGAACGCGAACAGCGCGAAGTAGCCCGGCCAGCCCATGCGGGCGTCGATGCTGATGGCCGACTCGCCGGTCCTGCTGATGAACTCCACGAAACCGGCATGGATGTAGGCCGTCGGGAAGCGCGGCTCCGCCGCCACCAGCGCGCCCGCGCCGTGCAGGGCGAACGTGATGGCGGCGATCTGGAACAGGAGCAGGAACTTGCGGTCGGTGCTCTGGGCGACCGTGACGAAGAACGACGCGAGCATGATCAGGATGGCGATGAACGCCGTGGCCGGAAGCGCCGAGATCAGGCCCAGGCCGTCGATCTTCGTCGGGTCCACGCCGCGCAGGGGGCCGGGGGCGACCTTGAGGGCGAGGATGTACATGCCCAGGCCCTCAAGGACCAGCAGCACGGGCAGCCACGTGGGCGCACTCGCGATCAGCCGCCCGAGCCGCCCACCGGCGGCCCGCTGCTTGCCGGGCGCCTGCTGGGGTGCAGGCTGGGGCGTCTGCTGTGGCGTCTGCTGGGGTGTCGTGTGCGGCGCCGGCTGCTGCTGCGTGGCCGGTTGAGGTGCCCGCTGGGGTGCTTGCTGCGGCGGGGCGCTCCCGGGAGGGCCGCCCGGCTGCGGCGCCGGTGTCGTCGCTGGCCCGGCCGGAGCCCGCAACGCCGCACTCACCCGCTGAGGCGAAGCCCCAGCAGAACTCACCGGCGCTGTCCCCGCAGCGGACGTGTCCTTGACAGGCGCCGCGGCCGCCGGCTTGGAGGCCGGTTTGGGCGGTATCAGACCCGGTTTGGTGTCAGCCTCCTCTGACGGAGCCGCACCCTTCTCGGCCGCATCAGCGGGCGCACCGGCAGCGGGCGCACCGGCAGCGGGCGCACCGCCAGCGGGCGCCTCGGGGGACCGCTGCACAGCCATGGTCACGGTCCCGGCGGCGTCGGCGGCCTCATCCACCGTGGGCGGATGCCCGATGTGCAAAGGCGCCGGCAACCGAAGGGCCGTGGTCCTGTCGGCCTCCACCTCGGCAAGCTCCGAAGCGCCGGCCGAGCCCCGCTCCGACCCACTCGCCGACCCACTCACGGGGCCGCTCACGGGGCCACGCTCCGAGTCACTCGCAGGGCCGCTCGCTGAGCCGTCTTCAGAAGCACGCTCAGGGCTGCTTCCTGGGCCGCCCTCCGAGGCGCTCTCCGAGCCACGCTCCGAGGCGCCCGCTGCGGAGTCCTCGGCTGAAGAGTCCTTGGACGAGCCCTCAGAAGCGAACGTCAGCTTCGGGATGATCCCGGTAGCCTCCGGATCGAAGGGCACGTCTGACTCCTCCTTGTCCGCATGCGCGTCCGAGGACCCGGTGATCCCCGCTGCGCTGCCATCGCCGTCCCGTTGCCTCACGTTGACCATCATGCGGCCCCGGACGACCCCTGGGTGACGGCCGGCTTCCCGCTTTCGTCGTATCTGAGAATTTTACGTAGATTTCCAAAGATCAAGATTGCAACAAGGATCTCGCTGAGAAGCAGCCCGTACCCGACCGCGTTCACGTTGGCGACCGGGAACAGCGCCACGGTCGACACGAGCACCAGCACGGCCAGCCCGATCTGGACCATGGCCAGCTTCCGCGCCTGGCTCTGCGCCCGCAGCGCGCTCAGATAGACCTCGATCAGCACGCGGGGCAGCACGGCCACCGCCATCAGCCGCAACAACAGTGTGCCCTCGTCGGCGAACTCCGAGCCGAAGATGGTCAGGATCAGCGGCGCGCCCAGGACCACCACCGCGATGATCGGGGTGACGATCATGAAGGCCCGCCGCAGCGCGTGGCGGCAGTTCTCGGCCAGGCGCCCGCGGTCGAAGGAGCCCTCGACGGTCAGCGAGACCGCCATGTTCATGGCGAGCAGCTCGATCATGCTGGCCAGCGTGTGCGCCATGGAGAAGCGCCCGAACGTGGCCTCGCCGACCTGGGTCGCCACCACCACGGGCACGAGGTAGACGATCGCCAGGATCGACAACGTCCCGGGGAAGTCCCCGGCGAGGAACCTGCCGATCTCCCGCAGCCGGGGCGGCTGCGTGACGGCGTCGGACTGCTTGACGTGCCTGGGCACCACCAGGCCGAAGATCACCCAGTTGACGGGGATCAGCGCGAGCGCCGTCGGGATGACCCACGAGACGAAGATCCCGCCGGTGGGCAGGGCCCCGGCCAGCGCGACCAGCAGCCCCATCTTGACCAGGCCGAAGATCAGGTTGTTCAGGGGCACGAAGGTGGCCCTGCGCAGGCCGGTCAGCACCACGTCCTGCAGCGTGAAGACGGCCCACACCACCACGGAGGCCAGGAAGAACAGCCCGGGGCCGAATCCGGCGAGCACCGAGTACGTCTTGCCCCACATCGGCAGCGTGAGCAGGAACCCGATGGCGGCGACCCCGCCCGTGGCGGCGGCCAGGCCGTACGCGCGCAGGACGAGGTCGGTGGTGCGGCGGCCCGCCACCGGCAGGAACCGGGCCAGCGCGCCCACGAAGCCGAGCGCGGTCAGCGACGCGAACAGCCGCATGGCCGTGATGACCGCCTGCCCGCGCCCGAACTCCTCCGGCGTGTAGTAGTGGGCGGCCAGCAGCCAGTAGCCCATGCCGAGGACACCGGTGATGACGGTGTTCGTCATGAGCGCGTAGCCCTGGCGGAAGAGCGGGTTACGCAGGTCGCGGAGCACCCTCTCCCAGAGGCTAGACATTTCCGCGCACCCGCCGCAGCCCGTACCTCGTCCGCCGCACGACCGCGTACCCCTTGGTGAGGACGCGCTCGCGCAGGTAGATGAGGGGTATGGCGTTGCCTTCCACGGCGCGTTTGAACATGCTGATGGTCGCGCCCTTGCCGACCGTCAGCCGGGGGATGGCGAGCATGTCGTGCCGGTCCGCGGCGATGGCGTTGCTCACGGCGCACGCGGCGAAATATCCGGCTTTGCGGACTTCTCTGCGCACACGGGCGCTGGAGTAGCCATAGGGGTAGGCCATGGTGGCGACCGGCGCGCCGATCTTCTCCTCCAGCAGCCCCTTGTTCTTGCGCAGCTCCTGCCGCAGCTCGTCCTCGCGGAGCTGGTCGAGCTGGGGATGGCTGTGGCTGTGGCCGCCGATCTCGATGCCGGTCTGCGCGGCCTCGCGGGCCTGGCCCCAGGACAGCATGTCGTCCAGCGGCCGGCCCGCGGCCTCCTTGCCCGCGTCCGACACCCAGCCACTGGTCAGGAAGACCGTGGCCGGGAAGTTGTAGCGCTCCAGAAGCGGCAGCGCCTGGCCGTGGAAGTCGGCGTAACCGTCGTCGAACGTCAGCACGATCGGCTTGTCGGGCATCGGGCGGCCGTTGTTGTTGTTCAGCGAGGCCACCAGGTCGCCCAGCGTGAGCGGGGTGAAGCCGCTCTCCGACAGGTAGGCGAGCTGCTCGGCCAGGTCGGTGGGCCGGACCGAGTGCGGCTTGGTGTCGTCGTTGGGGCTGTCGGTGACGGAGTGGTACATCAGGATCGGTACCCGGATCATGATCGCGCCCCCTTCAGCCGGACGGAACCGACGACGTACCCCCAGGTCGTCCAGGCCAGCCCGATCACGATCGCGGCCGCCCTGCCGAGCCCGCCGAGGTCGCCGCGGAAGGTCTCCCCGACCCCGCGCAGCGCCCCGAGCGGCAGCGTCTTGATGGCGTGCGCGCGCTCGCTGGCGAGCCCGTCCTGGGTGCCGACCTCCTGCGTCACCAGGGCCTTCGACAGCCCTTCCGCGTAGCACCTGGATCTGAAGTAGGCGAACCGCTCGCGCTGTCTGGACACCTTGTGCCCGATCAGCGCCCGCGGCTCGAACAACATCACCGAGCCCGGCCTGCGCTGGCTCAGCCTGATGCAGAACTCCGTCTCCTCGCACCCGAGCGGGCGCGACTTGCGGCCCTGCACGCTGCGCCCGATGCCGCTGTGAAAGCCGCCGACCTCGGACACGACCTCGCGCAGGAAGGCGGCGTTGCCGCCCATCACGTTGCGGATCGGTGCCCTGACCGCGGGCATGCCGCGGTAGGTGCAGCCGACCGTCCAGTCGAACTCGTACGGGAACCACCGCGGCCGTCTCCCCGACGCCCACAGCGGCTCCGTGCGACCCCCCACGCCCACCACGCCGGGTTCCTGGAAGCCCTCCTCCAAAGCCTCCAGCCACCCGCGATCGGCGACCGCGTCGTCGTCGAGAAACGCGACGATCTCACCGTGGGCCGTGGCCACACCGGTGTTCTTGCCCCCGGACAACCCCTGCTCGTGCGTGTTCTCCACCACGATGGCCCGTGGATATTCGCGCTTGAGCTTCAGGTGCAGGTCGGGGTTGTGATCGACAACCAGGATCAGCTCGTGTGCCGGGCGGGTCTGGCTCTCGACCGACTCGACTGCCTGCCTGATGTCCTCCCACCGGTCCTCGGTGTAGACGCAGATGACAACAGACGTGTTCACAACGGTCCTTCTTAAGCGACGCCTCGGTCAACGGCAGGGGTGGCGGTGGGCTCAGGCTGCGGAGAAGTGGGCTGGCGACGCCACTCCCTCAGAATCGTCCTGAGCACACGGAAACCATCCCGTACGGCGTGCAGGTTGCTTTCGCCGTGAATGCGGGTGCGTTCGTGACTCGGCACTTCGTGCACTTTCAACCCGGCTTTGGCGGCGCGGACGTTCATCAGCGTCTCCACCTCGAAGCCGTCGCAATCGAGGTCGAGCACGTCGAGGTGACGGGCCCAGAAGGCGTTGTAGCCGTAGCACAGGTCGGTGTATCTGGTGCTGTACATGACATTGACGATCCCGGTGAGGACCTTGTTGCCAAGCTTGCGGTTCAGCGTCAGGTCGTCGCTGCCGCCGCCGGGGGCGTAGCGCGAGCCCTTGACGAAGTCGGCGCCCGTCACCAGCGCACCGACGAACGAGATGATCTCGCGGCCGTCGGTCGAGCCGTCGGCGTCGATCATCACGATGATGTCGCTGGTGCACGCGGCGAACCCGGCAGCCAGGGCGTCGCCCTTGCCCTTGCCGGTCTGCATCACGATCTTCACGTTCGGCCGCAGCCGTCTGGCCACGGCCACCGTCTCGTCCACGGAATTGCCGTCGACGAGCACGATCTCATCGACCCACTGCGGGATCGTGGCGAAGACGTGCGGCAGGTTCTGGGCTTCGTTCATCGCCGGCACGACGACGCTCACCGTTGGGGAGATGGCCAGGTGAGGCGTGACGGGCGTGAAGCTCGTGGGCGGCGGCATGGACCGCAAGGGCGAGGCATGCGGTTTGCCGTTGTGCTTGGTTATCTCGGGACTCATGGCGAGGGAAATCCTTCCGGGACGCCGCCACGTGCACCGGGCGGAGCCGTTCCCGGGTGCAGCGGGAACGGCGAAGCCGGTGGGCGGTACATGTAACGGGTCCTTGGAGAGTGAGGGTGTGTGTGCCGGGGGGTGCCGGGAGCGCTGCTCAGCTCGCTCCCGTTGGTTCCTTTGAGACTGCGTTGGGTGACTCTTGCTGCTGCATCGAGGTGCGCATCCGCCCGAAGCCCTTGAGGACACGGTCGGCCGCTCTATAGAGAGACGGTCGGTCCAGGACAATTGTTCGGGCTTTGTTGAAAGGAGTTCGGCCCATCCAGTGAACGGCCGCCGTCGCGGACGGTCGCGAGATGCGGCCCTCGGCGACGTAGAGGACGCCGCTCTTGAGCCAGTCCTTGTACTCCTTGCCACCCTTGCCCATGTCGACCATGTGCACCCCGTCGCTCGCGGCGGCCTCGGCCATCTGCAGATGATGGACGATGCCCGGTGAGTAACGGGCGAACTCGGTGTCGTAAGCGGGGAACCACCCTACAAGCGTGGTCGCCGTACGGAGGCCGAAATGCCCAGCCACCGGGACGTCCCCGGCATAGAGCATGGTGAGGACGCCGGCGAAGTCCGATGACTTTTCGGCATGCATCATGTCGGTCAGTTCGACGATCCACGGCTGGGCGAACCTGTCCACCCGGCCGGTTCTTCGATACTGGTCCGACTTCCAGGCCAGCAGCGTGCGCAGCACTTCGGGATCGGGCGAGGACCAGGCCAGGCGCAGGTCGCCGTGCTCGCGGCCGAGCTTGCGCTCCTTGTAGCGCACGGTCTTGAGGTTCTTCGGCGAGTTGACCTTGACCTGCTCGATCCAGGTCTCGAACCCGGCGGTGAAGTCCATCACGGGGGCCGGGCGCACGTCCGTCTCATACGGGGCGAACGTCGGCTGTCCCGCCACCAGGTGGTCGAAGTCGAACACGCTGAGCTTGCAGGCCCGCAGCAGGGCCTTGGCGTCCAGCTCCAGATCCGGGGCGGCGATCAGACCATGGCACGTGGTGAGGAAGCCGCCGAGCGGCTTGCCGATGCCGAAGCTGTGCCGTTCGTACGGGAAGAAGCCGGCGATGTGGCTCCCGTCGGAGATGACCGCCACCCTCACGTAGTCGCGCAAGCGGTCCATCGCGACGGCGAACTCCACCGACAGGAAGGGGTTGTCCAGGCTCGGGTCGGCCTTCTGCAGCTCACGCCACCGCGCGCGCTCTGAGTCTCCGAGATCCCCCGGCCGGACTATCTGGATCTTCACCTTGCCCTGGCCCCCTGTTCGGTCTGCATGCTCTTCCCCCGGTACAACACGCGAAGCACGTACATGAACCCGCCGAGCACTGCCACCGTCGCCACACCGGCTCGGGGCGACCACGCGTTGAAGAGCAGCATGGCCTGGGCCAGGAGCACGTTGATCACAAGACTTGCCGCGGCTCCCACCGACAGGGCGGCGAGTGGGTCACGATCGCGCAACAGTCCCACCACGGCCGACCCTGGAACGACGAGAAGGAACAAGGAGATGAGGAACGGGCGCAATGGCGTCTCTATGTCGAACAGCGCGACTATCGCTCCCGCGATGCAGGCCAGCGCCAGCAGCCATGCCAGCGCTCTGCGGTGCTTGAGCATCTCCTGTTTCTCTCCTGCTCTTGCTGGTTGGGGCGCGATGGGTCGCAGTTCATGGGACCAATCCGCGCCTGGACACGTCAATGCCGACGCTTGGCGACGCGCTCAGGTTTACCAGCAAGCCGAGATTTCTCATGTGAGTTTCAACACATGGTCAAGTGTTCTTCGCCCCGGACACGTCCCCAAGCACACCAGAATGCCCTATGTGGCCGGGCATCTTCGAGTCAGGGTCCGAATTATCCCTTTTTGTCGTCTGTGGCTGTGGATCTCCTGTGAATTGGCCTGGTCTTTGCCTTTTCACTCGTCCGGGTTCACTCGTTCAGGGGATCCAGGTCGTCCACGGAGGAGCTCCGCTGCACCGTGGGCGTTTCGGACGGTTCCGCGGACACGGTCGGCTCGTCGGTCGGCGGCTCCGACGTCTGCGACCGGCCGCCTTCCCAGGACAGCGAGCAGGTCGCGGTGCCGCCGTTGGAGGTGAAGGTGACCCGGCCGCTGCCGGACACGTCCGGGTCGACCACCGTGGCCCAGACCACCACGGACCCGCCCGTCCTGATCGAACCGCTCACCGGAAAGACGTCCAGCCCCTGTGAGGCGGTCGCCAGCCAGGAGACCGTCGCGTTCCGGGCCCTGAGCCCGATCCTGCCCAGGCCGTCGGCCATCTGCGGGCACGACGCGGACAACCGGGCGCCCGGCGCGGGCCTGCGCCGGGTGGCCGTCGGCGCGGCGGCGGGCCTGGTGGCCGGGAGGGTGCCGGCCGGCCGCCCGCTCGGCCTCGGGGTGGGCCTGCCGCTGGACGGGGCACGGCTCGGCGACGGCGTGAGCTCGTCCTGATCCGGCACCGGCTCCGGCGTGGGAGCCGGCTCGACCAAGAGCGTGGGGGAGGGGGAGAGACGCAGCGCCGTGCCGGTGGAGGTGTCGCGCCCGTTGATCACGACCACCGCCCCCGTGGCGGCCAGCAGGCACGCGCCCGCCAGCACCACCGGCGCCAGGCGGTGCGGCCGGCGCCGGCGCGAGCGGCGCTCGGCCGTCACGGGGAACCCGGTCCGGTCGAAGGTGTCCCCGCGATCGGTGATCAGCGTGCGCGTCTGGTCCCGCTCGGGGTTGACGCACGTGTCGACAACCCGCCGGCGCAACGAGATCGGCGGGTACGCCACCGGCACCATGTCCAGCAGCCGCCCCGCCGAGACCTGCCGATGCCGCCTCTCCGTGCACACCTCGCAGCCGCTGATGTGCCCGGACAACCGCCGCCGCAGCAGCGGGGTGAGCGGCCCCTCCCACGAGTCCACCATCGCCGACAGGTCGGGACAGTGCGCCCGGCCCGTCCTGGCCAGCACCACGGCGGCGGCGGTGTTCTCCAGGTGATCCCTGGCCCTGCCGAGCCGGGCCGCCGCCTGCCGGGAGGTCAGTCCCAGCACCGCGGCGGCCTCCGACGGGGTCAGCGCGTGCCGCAGGGACAACTCCAGGACCTCCCGCTCGGACCCGCGCAGCTCGCGCAGCGTCTCGCGGACCAGGTCGGCCAGCTCGGGGTCCTCTTGTTCGTCGAGGTCCGGCAGCGGCAGGCCCTCGGTGGGAGCGCCGCTCCGGTGCGCCATCCTGGCCCGCGCCTGGAACCTGGTCAGCGCGTACAGCCAGGCGCGCAGCCGGGCGGGCTCCTTCAGCCGGTGCACGCATCCCTGCGCGGTGACCAGGGCGTCGTGCACGGCGTCCGTCGCCACGCCCCGCTCGCCGGAGAGGGAGAAGGCGTAGTCGTGCAGCCGCTCGGCGTAGGAGTCGTAGAGCTTGGCGGGAGCATCGGTGTCGGCTCGCCGCAACGCCCCGACCAGCTCGTTGTCGTCGGCGCGATCGACGGTCGGCCATCCAGCCACGGATTCCTCCCCGCAGGTACGACGGGCGCTCAAGCCCCACGCGGAGAGGACGCGGCATCATTCGTCCAGGTTCGCCCCCCATGCCCAATAGGCATGCTTATGGCCTCACTCCGTGAGGCGGGCTGGGTCAGCCGTCGCAGTTGGGGGTGCAGAGGCGGCGTTCCATGCCCTGCAGGAAGAAGTCGCGGACCTGGAGGACGTTCTTGGCGATGTACGCCTCGCCGCCCGTCGACTTGGCCAGCGCGTCCATCTGCTCCTTGCCCTTCTCGGCCTCCGGGCCGAAGGCGATGAGCAGGATGCTGATGGGCCGCTTCGCGTTGTAGGTCTTCTTCAGGTACTGCAGAAGCTCGGCGTTCTTGACGCCGCCGTCAGGATCGTCGTTGCCCGCGCCGTCCGTGAGGATCAGCAGCGTGTTGATCTTGTCCTCCTGGTACGACTTCGTGAGCTGCCCGTACGCCGCCTTGACGGTGTCGTTCAGCCCGGTGTCGCCCGTCGCCTTCGCCTCGACCTGGGAGAAGTTCCTCGCCAGCGTCTCCTTGCGGAGCGTCCCGTCGACCGACTCGCTGAGCGGCCCGACCGAGACGAGCTCCTTCCAGTCCTTGCCCTTCCCGTCCAGATGCGTGGAGAACGTCCACAACCCCATCTCGGAAGCGGCGGGGAACAGGCCCAAGCCCTCGGTGGCGATCTTGTTGATGGCCTGCATGCGGGTCATGGTCGTGCCGGGCACCGGCAGCGCCATCGTGCCGGAGACGTCGAGCAGGGTGAGCAGGCGGGTGCCCAGGTTCAGCCGGGACCAGGTCTGCACCATCCGGGCCACGGTCGCGCCGTCCGGCGGGTCCAGGGCGGCCGGCGTCTCGGGCGTGAAGCCCTTGTCCTTGGAGAGCGCGTCGCCCGCCTTGCCGTCCGTGTCGCGGAACCCGGCCTCGCGCAGGATCTTCTTGGCCGACTCCGTGCTCAGGTTCTGCTTGAAGTCCGCAGCGGCCTTCTGCACGCCCGGGTCCTTGGTGAGGATCGTCACGGGGTAGTCGAGGCTGAGCGTGCCTTCCTTCGGATAGAGCGCGACCACCGGCGCTTCCGGCTTCTTGGCGTTGTGGGAGTAGATGGCCTGCTCGGAGGTGACGCCGATGGGCACCCTGTTGCCGGACTTCACGGTGAGGCTGGCCAGCAGCGCCGTCGAGTCGGACACGAGCTGGTCCGACAACTCCTTCAGCGCGCCCACCAGCTCCTTGTCCTGGCCCGCTTCCTTGGCCGTGCCGGCGGCGGCCAGCAGGGCGGCCAGACCGGCGGAGTTCTTCTGCGGGTCGAGGGCGAGCACGCGGACCTTCTTGCCCGGCCCGTCCACGTTCGCCACGTTCGCCGCCGAGATCACGCTGGCCCAGCTCGGCTGGAGGGCTCCGGCCAGCTTGGCCGCGGCCGACTTGGCCGTCGCCAGCACCACGGGCGAGGCCGCGATCGAGCCTTCGATCTGCGGCAGCGCCGTACCGTTGGACAGGGTGCGCATGCTCTCCATGAGCAGGCTGGAGTCGGCGACCCAGAAGTCGGCGCTCACCTTGCCGGCGGCCAGCGCGTTCGCGGTCCTGGCCGCCGCCTCCTTGGCCACCGTCACCTCGACGCACTTGCTGTCGATCGAGTGCATGGCCTTGTTGTAGTTGCCGGCGATCTTGTTGAGCGCGGGCTGGATGTCGGGAGTGGCCACGACGCGCAGCGCCAGCTTGCCGCTGGAGCAGTCATGGTCGCGGTTGAAGATGACGAAGGCCGCGACACCGAGGAGCACGGCGAGAGCGACGGCCCCGGCCAGCGGTACGAGCACCCTGCCACGACCGCTGCGGGACCGCCTGCGGCTGGGGGGTTCGTTTGCTCGGTATCCGCCATCGAGCTCGTCTGTGCGGTGTCGCCCCACGATGTCCTCTTTGGTGTGATCGAGACCTTCCGGAGACCCTAGCGGGAGATACTCCGCAATACTCGGGGAACGATACTCGGTGCATCTAGTGTGGCAAAACAGCTCTTTTGATGCAGTGATCACACACAGTGGCCGTCAATGACAACATACGTGACCGCGCCAAGCTCGCGCGCCTTCTCGGACCGCCACCCCGGCCAGCGCCACCGCGACCGCCGGATCCACCCACCACCACCCCAGAGTGGTGAGCCACAACCCCGCCAGGACCCCCGCGGCCATCGCCGCGCAGATCAGGTTCTGGGTCCCCTCGCCGGACGTGGCCGCCGACGCCAGGCGCGCCCCGAGCCGCCGCTTGGCCAGGCCCAGCACCGGCATGCTGACCAGGCTGACCGCCGTCACCACGATCCCCAGCACGCTCGGCACGGCCCGGTGCCCGGCGTCCAGATCGTGCGCCACGTGGATGACGAGGTAGGGCGCGAGCAACCAGAAGCTCAGCGCGACCGCCCGCCTGGCGGTGTTCTCGGCGCTCGGCGAGAGGGTGCGCGCGCCGGTGAAACGCCACACCACGATGAGGCTGGCGGCGGCCTCCACGAACGCCGAGAGCGCCCATCCGATGAGCGCGACGGAATGAGCGGCCAGCCCCGCCGCGAGGCCGAGCGTGCTCTCGACGGCGAGCCAGACCAGCGTGACCACCGAGAGCGACCGGGCGGTCCCGGCGGCGCGCAACCAGTCTGCTGACGCGGCCGGATGCTCATGAATCCGCTGTTCAGACACCATGAACCCCCGAATCCCCGGCTATCAGGCCATCGACAGCACCACGTACCGTATCAACTACCCTAAGTGACCTCGTGTCGCATCGGCGAAGGAGGGGCAAGCTTCGCCAGATAATGAGCGTTGATCGACCTCGGGGACCGGCTTGCGCCGTTGGGAGATGTCTGTGCCGTTCACACCTAGCCACATCGCCGCGGTGTTGCCGCTGGTCTCCTCCGGACGCGTCCGCAAGGTCGTCGATCCATGGGCGCTGGCGCTCGGCGCGATGGTGCCCGACCTGCCGATCTTCCTGCCGTTCCTGCCCGACTACGACGTCTGGCACACCTGGCTCGGCGTGCTCACCATCGACCCGCTCGCGGTGCTGGTGCTCCTGCCCCTGTTCCACTTCGTGTTCAGGGAGCCGCTGATCTCCCTGCTCCCGCCGTCGCTGGCCGGCCGCGCCGCGCTGCTCGTCCCCGAACGCCTCCGGCTCCTGCCCATGGCCGCCGGCGCGGTGACCGGCGCCGCCACCCACGTCTTTTGGGACTCCTTCACCCACTCCGCAGGCCCCGGCCTGTGGGGCGCCTGGTTGTCGGTGTCCGTCTTCGGGGTCATCAGGCTCTTCCGCCTGCTGCAGTACGTCTCGTCCGCGATCGGCCTGGCCCTCGTGCTCTGGTGGGGCTGGCGCCGGCTGTCCGCCATGGCGTCGGTGGCCGTGCCCAGGCGCCTGCGCATCTCGGGCCGCGTGCGCTGGACGGTCATGGCGTCCTGCTCGATCGGCACGATCGCGGGCGCGTTCCTGTGGCCCCTCGTGGACGAGCCCATCCCCGCGCTCGGCGTTCCCAGCGTGCTCACCAAGACGGGCGCGGGCACCCTCATCGGCCTGTGCCTGGTCCTGACGGGGTACGCGGTGGTCTGGCAGGTCAGGCGGCGCATGGCAGTATCGGAAGGTGCTTGAGTACGTAACCGACGCCGACGACCCGCGCCTGACCGACTACACCCGGCTGCGCGACGTGGAGCTGCGCAAAAGCCTCGAAGCCGAGCGCGGCCTGTTCCTGGCCGAGGGCGAGAAGGTGATCAGGCGGGCCATCGGCGCCGGCTGCCCGGTCCGGTCGGTCTTGACCACCCGCCGCTGGCTGCCCGCACTGGAGGACGTCCTCGGCGAGTCGACGGTCTTCGTGGTGAGCGACGAGATGATGTCGGGGATCGCGGGCTTCCCGGTCCACCGGGGCGCCCTGGCCTCCATGGAACGGGTTCCGCTGCCCGCCATGGAGAGCCTGCTCAAGGGGTACACCCGGCGCCTGCTGGTCCTGGAGGACCTGGTCGACCACGCGAACGTCGGCGCGATCTTCAGATCGGCCGCCGCGCTGGGGGTGGACGCGATCATCCTGTCGCCTCGGTGCGCCGATCCGCTGTACCGGCGGGCGGTCAAGGTGTCGATGGGCGCGGTGTTCTCGATCCCGTACGCGCGGATGGACAACTGGTTCGAAGGGCTGGCCCAGTTGCGGGGGGCGGGCTTCCAGACATTGGCCCTGACTCCGGATCAGACAGCCATACCTATAGATACGGTGAAAATGTCCGATCGGGTGGCGTTGCTGCTGGGTTCGGAGGGCGACGGCCTGTCCTCGCACTGGCTGGAGGAGGCCGATGAGGCGGTGTGCATCCCCATGAGCGCGGGGGCGATGGCCGCAGGGGTGGACTCTCTGAACGTCGTCGCCGCAGCGGCCATCGCCTGCCATGGGTTGATGCGGTCATAGAACTTGGCCGCTACGCAGGTCGCTTGACCGCGTGCTGCGCCTTCGACCAGACACGCGCGTAGCCCGAGACACGCGGCTAGCCGGCTTGCGTGAAGTTGATGGTCAGGTTATCCGTGGTCACGACGTGCTCTTTGAAGAAGCGTTGTGTTCCGTCCGAGACCCAGATCAGCCAGCAACGGTCGAATCTTTGAGGGGGGCAGGGATACTGAAACGGTGACGCCTTGGTTTGTCCGCTCACCGAGTGGGCGTGGGAATACCAGAAACGCCCCACGTCCTTCAGATCCCTGTCATCTACCTTGATTCGAACACCAACATCGATGTTCCACCAGCCGCGGACATGGTAATCGCCACCTTCGCCACCGCACAGGGAACGATCTGCGAACGTGATTGCCGCCGCGATGCGCGATGACGTTTGATTGGCGAGCCAAAGCGTCATCGCAGACCGCCCCCTGAATCGGGGTTCGCCGTCGATTCGTTCGGCGTGATCAGTCTGATCGGACCAGCAGGTGCAGGTTGTTGCTGAGGATCGAACTCCCCGACTGACGTCTCGACCGGGACGAGTTCCGCCTCCTGCACTTCGACGTCATCACGGATCTCGTCGTAACCGGTGTCCGCAACGGCCGATTCACCACCCAAATCAGTCGGCGGCGCAACCCGGGAAGACTCGGCTTCCATCGTGATCTCTCCTAACCGGACCCACGATCTGTTGCGGCAAGACAAACGATTCAGGGTCACAGAAAGGAGGGTCCGTCCGAACCGCTGAGCTGAATCGCTGGTCCCGTACCCCACGGACGACAGCTGAACCAGCCGGGAAGAGATCTGTAGAGAATGCAAAATCCTTTTTATCCCGGTCGCCATTTTAATTGATTCAGGACTTGCTGATCCTTGGTTCTGTCATGGGTGCTCGCAGAGCTTGGCGCAGGGCGCGGCGGGCATTCTTCGATTGTCCAACGCACGGAACCAGCGAAAAAGTGAGGTTCGGATGACGGAGCGTGAGCCCGATCCGACGACGGCGTTCGGCGCCATGGCGGAAGAAGGCGGGCTGACGGTGGCGCCCTCGCGGAAGCCGAGGAACACCAGCGACCACGAGGGCGGGGTCAGCGACGAAGAGCCGCCGCCTCCGCCCTCTGCGGAGATCGATGACAGGCCGCTCTCCCAGCGATTCGGCGAGCCCGGGGAGTAGATCGTGTCAAAGATCGAGTATTCGAGATTGTACTTTCGTAACAACTACCGCCATCGGCTGTGGGTGGCCATCATGTTCCCCGCTTCGTACACATGTTCGCAGTTCGGTCGCTGGCGCACCGAAGGATGGTGGTCCATCGATCCCCGCGGGCAGGCATACGTCCTCAAGACCCTCTCTCGAACCGCCTACTTCTACGCGGAGGCCGACGACGGCGCGATCTGGGACGGTGGCCCGAATGCTCCCATCATGTACGTCACTCAAGACTCGTTCGTCTCCTGCAATCTGATCAACACCACCGGCTCGCGACCCGTCCGAGTGGATCGTCTCAACCTCGGCACTGGCGCATTCATCCAGCCTCTCGGCTGAACCCGTGGGTCGACACCGGCGCCAGGTGCGGCACCTGGAGCAAGTACGCCGAGTCCTGGCGTCGATGAGCTCTCCGGGGCTACTGGGCTCGTTGTCGGGCCGGGTGGACGTTTAACGGTGTGGCGGAGGGCACGGGCACACACCGTCGTGAGGAGAAAGAGATGAAGTCTGCAGAGAAGGCCACCGCGCTCGGGATCGGCATGCTCAGCGGCGCCCTGGCCGCCTCGTTGTTCAAGCGGGTCTGGACACTGGTCTCCGGCCAGGACGACGCGCCCGACGCCGACGACCTGGCGCGGGGCTGGACGGAGGTCCTGGTCGCCGCGGCGATCCAGGGCGCGATCTTCGGCCTGGTCAAGGCCGCCGTGCACCGCGCGGGCGCGCAGACCTTCCGCCGCAAGGCGGTCAAGGGCTGATCTTCACCGCTCGGTCAGGGCTGGCCGGGCAGCCAATCAGGGTAGGCGTCGAGGTCGTGGAGCACCGGCTGGCTGATGATGGGCCCGCCGTGGCCGCTCTCCCTGATCCGTTCCTCCAGGATGCCGACCTGCGCTGCCGTCGTGATGAACGTGAGCTGCCAGGTGGTCTCGTCACCAGCCTGGGCGGGCTGCGTCACCTCGGCTATGTCGATCGAGGTCGCCAGACCCGCGTCGAGAATGCCGTGAGTCAGCGCGGCTGCCCGCTCGTGGCCCTCGACCGTCGTGCGGACCTCGATGAATTCCGCCATGGGATTCGTCCTTACGGGGGAAGCGAGAAACCCTACCCTATCCGGGGAAATCGTCCGGGCAAGCGCGCTCGGAAAGGGATTTCGCGGAGGGCGGCGCCGTGGACGATGCACAATGTGATCGTTCGATTACGTTGAGCCGTCTCCCGGAGAGCCCATGGATCTGCCCTGGATCGTCACCGTCATGGCCGCGGCGGGGGCCGTCGCCCCCGCTCCGCCGCCCGTGTCACTCCCGGCCGGGGTGCTGGCGGCGATGCCGTTCCTGGCCCCGGCCCGTGTCACGGTCGCCGCCTTGACCTGCGCCGCCGACACGCCGCCCGGCCGGCCGCTGAGCTTCTTCCCGCGGGTCGCCCTGGCCCCGGGACGGGTCACCGCGCGCGGCTATCTCCGGCTCACCCACTGCGTGTCGCCCGACGGCTCGGCGACCGCCCTGCGCTCCGGCTGGCTCAGCTTGAAGGCCGTCTCGACCACCTCGTGCACCAGCGTCCGGGATGTCCGGGGCCGCGCCGTCGTCACCTGGTTCGGCGCGGACGGCCGTCCGATCGGCACCTCGAAGCTCCGCGTCAAGGCCGACCACTTCGCCACGCACCGCCCGGCCGACACCCTGCTCACCGGCGCCGTGGCCACGGGTCCGCTCGCGGACCAGCCGTTCCACGGCGACATCACGCCCAGCGGCACCCTCCTCGGTTGCCTCACGCGCGGGATGAGCACCCTCGACGGCGCCGGCCGCATGACCTTCGGCTGATCCGGGTCAGCCGAGGGCGATCTGCTCCTCGGCGAAGTCGAGCAGCCGATCGGCCGTGGTGAAGCGGCGCCCGTCCTGGCTCTCGTGCAGCAGCACGCCCACCACGCGCCTGCCGCCCCGCTCGCCGGCGAAGAGCAGGCAGTAGCCGGCCGCGTTCGTGTATCCGGTCTTCACGCCCAGGACGCCCTCCGTCTGGGTGAGCAGTTTGTTGAGGTTGCGCCAGGTGTGCGCCCGGTGCACGCCCGTCTGGCCGACCCTGCGCGCCGTGCTCCCGACGACGGTCGTGAACGTGCTGTTCTCCAGCGCCTGCAGGGCCAGCTTGGCCTGGTCGACGGCCGTGGAGTAGCCGCCGCCGCCCGGCGTGGGCATGCCGTCCGCGTTCGTGTAGCGGGTGCCGTCCAGGCCGAGGGAGCGGGCGGTGCGGTTCATCTTGGCGACGAAGGCCGCCTTGCCAGGGCCGTAGTGCCGGGCCAGCGCGTTGGCCGCGTCGGCGCCCGAGGGCAGCAGGAGGGCGTACAGCAGGTCTCTGACCGTGAACCGCTCGCCCCTGCGCAGGCCGGCCGTGGCGGCGCCCCCCTTGGCCGCGTACTTGACGTCGGCCGCGGTGATCTCGATCGTGTCGCTGAGCCGGGCCTCGCTCAGCACCACGTAGGCGGTCATGACCTTGACCAGGCTGGCCACCGGGACCCGCTTCGTCTCCCGCTTGCCGAGGTGGATCGTTCCCGTTGAATCGATCACGTACGCTGAGACCGCGTGAATCGCGGGCGCGTCCGCGGCGGCCCGGGCGACGCCGGCCGGGTAGGACACCCCCACAACCACGGCGAGTGCGGCAGAGCTGATGAATCCCCCAATACGCATGCCAATCATGGTGACAGGAGATCAAGGGTTCGTTTGCTGAACTACGCCATATGGCCCCATCAGATAGGGGTAAATGAATGATAGATCCGACATGGCGGGGGGAGCGGGCTGTGGCAGGCAGGTTCGTCATCAGCAAGGACGAGCGCGGCGGTTACCGGTTCGCGCTCGTGGCGAACAACGGGCAGACGCTGGCGGTCGGGGAGGGCTATTCCAGCAAGGCCGCCTGCGTGAACGGCATCGAGACCGTCCGCAGGAACGCGCCCGACGCGGCCATCGACGACCAGAGCACCGCCTAGGACACCAGCGCGCGCTCCTCGCCGGCCCGCTTCCGCTTCCTGCGCCGCACCACGAGCCAGGACACCAGGGCGACGGCGAGCACGGCCACGGCCGCCGCCGTCACCGGCGACTGCGCGGCCAGCTCCAGCCAGCCCCACACGAGGGCCGTCAGGCCGAACCACCAGATCGGCGCCCAGGTCAGGCAGCCGAGCGCACTGGCGACGACGTACCAGGGGTAGGACACCCGCAGCGCCCCCGCCACCCAGGGCAGCGTGTGCCGCAGCATGGGCACCCAGAAGCAGCCGTAGACGGCCAGCGCCCCCCACTTCTCGACGACCCGCTCGATCTTGGCGATGCGCTCGCGGCCCAGCCGGACGCCGACGCGCGAGTCGTAGAGCTTCGCGCCCAGCTTGCGGCCGACCCAGTAGTAGACCTGGAACGCCCCGAACAGCGCGAGGATCAGGACGGCGCCCACCAGCCAGTACGGCAGCCCCAGCCAGAACGGCCTCGTGGGATCGGCAATGTCGATCACCGTCACCCCCTCCCCAAGCCTTAGGTCAGGCTTACCTTATTTCACGGGCCACGTCATTGCCACACCGGACGCTGCAAGGCCCTCGCAAACGGTGCAACCAGCCGACAACCAGCGCTCAACCACCCAGCCCCACTCTAAGAACGAGCAAAAGGGGTGTTGGAGATGACGACGAGAAGCGCAGCCGTCCTGGCAAGTGGCACCGCGAACGCGGCCAAGCTGTTCGTGGCCGCCCTCGCCTTCACCAGTGCCTACGTCGGCCTCTCGGCCTACAGTAACGCCGGCTCCACCGCGGCCCAGGCGCAGACCCGACCGGCGCAGACCATCACCCTGTCGGCCCGCGAGGTGCCCGTCACCGAGGCGATGGACACCCCCGCCAAGTCCGGCCGGCTCACCCTCGGCGTCCTGACCAGCGGTGACACCACCTGCGCCAGGTCGTACGTGATCCGCGGCGTGGTCGTCAACCCCGACCCCGCCGGCTCCGTGCAGTATGGCTGGCGGCTCGCCCGCTGGAGCCCGGCCACCAAGACCTGGCGCACCTATCTCGCCGCCCACGACGGTTTCGCGGGAGCCACGGAGACCGTCGAGTGGCGGCCCCAGATCTCGGGGAACCCCGGTTGGTACCGCGTCGAGCTGGCCGTCGAGGGCGCCAAGGTCGTCAAGACCGACCGTTTCCAGGTGAGCTGCTGACCGACCGGCGCGCCGCCTCCACCCAGCGCGGCACGCCGACCCGCTCGGCCACCTCCAGCGCCTTGGCGTAGTGGTCGCGCGCGGCGTCGGGCTGCCCCAGGCGGACGGCGAGGTCTCCGAGCGTCAGCGCCACCGGCCAGAGCGCGACCACGCCGGTGCCCGCGCCCGCCACCCGGTCGGAGAACGGCTTGAGCTTGTCGTAGCAGTCGACCATCCGCTCCCGGTCGTCGAGCAGCATCCCGGCCAGCGCCCGCCACGTCATCGCCAGCTCGTAGAGGAAGTCGGGGCGCACCGGCGGCCGGGTGGCGGCCACGGCCTTGGCGTCGCTGAGGTGGCCCGCCGAGGCCAGGGCCAGCGCGTAGGCGTCGAGCGACCACTTGGCGCCGTTCATGTGGGCCTCGGCGAGCCGGTCGACCATCTCGGCCGCCCGGCCGTCGACCAGGTGCAGGCAGAACGTGGTGATCAGCGGCAGGTCCTGGCGGCCCTCCAGCATGCCCACCCGCGCGGTCATCCTGATGGCCTCGCGGTAGGCGCGCTCGGCGCCCGTGTAGTCGCCCGAGATCATCAGCCGCTGGCCGGCGTACCAGACGACGACCGCGGCGGGCGCCGACAGGTCGTACTGCTTGGCCAGGCGGTCGGCCGCGGCGGCGTGCTCGTCGGCGACGGTGAACTCGCCCCTGGCCGCCGCGCACTCCAGCAGCACCAGGTGCGCCAGCGCCTGCGTGGCCATCTGCCCGGAGCGCTGCGCGACCTCCAGCAGCTCCCGGCCGATGCTCTCGCGGGTGTCGACGGCGGGGATGTCGTAGGACTGGCGCAACCGGCCGCTCAGCGCCGCCGCGATCAGCGTCGGGTCGCCGCTCTGCCGGGCCAGCTCCAGTGCCTCCAGCGACGCCTGCCGCCCCCGCTCGGGCGAGGAGGAGCCCTCCAGCTCCAGCGCGAGGGTGGTCAGCAGGCTCGCCCGCAGCCGCTGCTCGCCGGCGGGCAGCTCGATGAGCGCCTTCTCGGTGACGTCCACGATCTCCCACGCGGTGCGGGTGAAGTCGCGAGCCATGCCCTTGTGCGGCACGGCCAGCGAGGCCGCCACCTTCGCGGTGATCTCCAGGTCGCCCAGCGGCAGCGCGGCGTCCATGGCCTGGCGGCGCAGCAGCCGGGCCGCCGTCATGTCGCCGCACAGGGCCAGTGCCCTGATCTGGCGCAACATGAGCCGCAGCCGCTCCTTGGCGCGCTCGGGCCGTTGCTCGCCGCCCGGCCGGCCGCTCTGCTCGCCGCTCTGCTCGTCGCCGCGCGAGCGGTCGAACGCGGCGATGGCCTGCTCCCACAGCGAGGCGGCCTCGCGGTGGGCGAAGCGCCGCTCGGCCTGCTCGGCCGCCAGGCCCGTGTAGCGCACCGCCTTCTCGGCCGCGTCGGCCAGGAAGTAGTGATGGGCGAGCGCGGCCACGTCGGACGGCGTGCGCTGCTCGATGACCGCGGCCACGGCCGCGTGCAGCCGGGTGCGCCGCAGCCGGGAGGCGTCGGAGTAGATCGTGTCGCGCACCAGGTCGTGGTCGAACCGGAGCAGCCCCGGCCCCGGCTCGGTCACCAGCCCGGCCAGCAGCGCCGCCTCGACGGCCTCGATCACGGCGTCCCAGTCGCCCGCCACGGTGACCAGCACGTCGAGGTCGACGTCGCGGCCGATGACGGCCGCCTGCAGCAGGATCTGCTGCGCGCCGGCGGGCAGCCGCGAGATGCGCCGCCGCAGCACGTCGCGCACGCCGGACGGCACCTGCGAGAGCACCTCGGTCGCACTGGCCCGGTCGGCCGCGCCCTCGGAGTCGAGCAGGCGCACGGTCTCGCGGACGAAGAACGGATTGCCGCCGGTGCGCTCGACGATCGACTCGACGGCGTCGTCGTCGATGTCGCGTACGCAGGTCGCCTTGACCAGCTCGGCCACGGCCTTCGGGTCGAGCCCCGACAGGCCCACGCGCAGCGGCCCCAGCCTGGCCAGCGCGGCCAGCACGTCGGACTGGCGGTCGTCGAGCTCGCTCTCCCTGCACGTCACCACGAGCAGCACCCGGCTGGTCGCCAGCAGGCTCGGCAGCGCGCGCAGCAGGGCGAGCGTCTGGTCGTCGGCCCAGTGGAGGTCTTCGAGGGTCAGCAGCACCGGTGCCCGGCGCGCGACCCCGGCCAGGTAGCCGCCGACCGCGCGGTGCAGGCGGAAGCCGCCGGACAGCTCGTCCTCTTCGGGGTCGGGGGCGGCGTCGTCGAGCAGCGGGGCGAGGAGCTGCGCGTATTCGCCCGCGCCGGTCGTGCCGGTCAGCGCGCGCAGGATCTCCACCCAGGCCCAGCCGGGCGGGGTGGCGCTGGAGTCGGGGCAGGCGCCGGAGGCGGTGATCCAGCCGTCGCCGCCGAGCCGGCCTTCGAGCTGGCGCAGCAGCGTGGTCTTGCCCGCGCCGGCGACGCCGGCCACGATCGCGACCTGGAACCTGCCGGTGCGCGAGGCCGCCGTGGTCAGCCTGGCCAGCTCGGCGTCGCGGCCGACGAACGGCTCGGGCTCCAGCGGCGGCGGCTCGACGGGCGCGGCCGGCCGGGGCGGCCAGGTGTCGGTGACCGGCGCGGCGGCCCGCTGGGGCCGCGCGGGCAGGGCCAGCTCCAGCTCCGGCGACTGCGCCAGGATGTCGGACTCCAGCTTGCGCAGCGCGGGACCGGGATCGATGCCGAGCTCGTCGGCCAGCATGTTGCGCGCCCGGCGCAGCGCGGCGAGCGCGTCGCCCTGGCGGCCGCAGCGGTAGAGGCCGAGGGCCAGCAGCCGCCAGCCCTCCTCGCGCAGCGGATGCTCGGTGGTCAGGGCCTCCAGGTCGGGCACGGTCTCGGCGTGCATGCCGAGGCGCAGCCCGGTGTCGGCGTGCCGCTCGCGCGCCACCAGGCGCAGCTCCGCCAGGCGGTTGACCTCGGCCTCGGCCCACGCCTGGTCGGCGAAGTCGGAGTAGGGGGTGCCGCGCCACAGGCCCAGCGCCTTCTCCAGCCGGCCGCGCGCGGACTGCGGGTCGCCCTCTTCGAGGTGCTCGCCCGCCGCCCGGACGAGCTGCTCGAACCTGAGCGCGTCGACCTGGTCGGAGGCCACCCGCAGCGCGTAGCCGGAGGCGACCGTCACCAGCAGCCGGTTGGGGCCGCCGCGCGGGCGGCCGGGCTCCAGCACCCGGCGCAGCCGGGAGATGTAGACCTGCAGGCCCGACTGGGCGCCCTTGGCCGCGTCGTCGTCCCACAGATCGTAGAGAAGCGTGTCGACCGGAACGACCTGCCCTCTGGCCACGAGAAGGCGGGCGAGGACGGCCCGTTGCCGCAACCCGCCGAGGTCGAGTTCGTCGTCGTGTTCGTACGCCTCGACTGGCCCCAGAACCCGGAACGCCACCATGTCAGCCGCCACGCTATGCGGGCCTGCGAATCACGCACAAGGCCCGTGGTTGATTAACACGAGATGGGTTTGAGATTGTCACTGAGGGGCCTTCGAGATCGCGGACGGGGGCTCCGCGCCGGCGGTCCGGCCGTTGCGCCTGCGCAGCAGCGCCCATGCGCCCAGTGCCAGGCCGCCGAACGGGATCTCGACAGTGTAAGTCCAGAAGCCGAAAAGCAGTGCGGTCGCGGTCGCCGGAGCGACCGGCACGCCGAAAGCCGAGGTCAGCAGGAAGACCACTCCGCCCTCCATGATGCCGGCCCCGCTGGGCGTGATCAGGGCGCTGGTGAGCACCCGCGAGAGGGCGAAGACGGCGATCGACTGGGCCGGCCCCGGCCAGGCGCCGGTGACCTGCATGCAGACGGCCATGATCGCCCACTGGAAGCCGAGGAAGAACAGCATGCCGAGCGAGAGCCCCGGCCACCGCTTCCTGACGATCTCGGCGGTGTCGGCGCGCAGCCGCTGGAAGGCCCCGGCGGCGTCGATCTTCAGCCGCAGCAGCCGGGTGAGCGCGTGGAGCGCCCGGCCGAGCAGGGCGGCGGCGCGGTCCCAGTAGAGGGCGGCCGCCACGATCACGCAGAGCGCCAGGATCGAGAGCGCGCCGGTCCAGCCCGCGCCGGCGATGGTCGAGTTGGGCGCCTCGCCCGCCGTCAGCAGCGCGATGATCCCCACGGCCGGCAGGATGAACCTGAACAGGGTGTTCCAGATCCCGCTGACCAGCGTCATGACCACGATGGACCGGTTGGCGAAGCCCCAGCCCCTCGTCATCGCGAACGACAGCGCGACCCCGACCGCGCCGCCGAAGGGCAGCAGGTTGCTGACCGCGCTGCCCGCCGCGTTGAGCGTCAGCGCCTGCGGGTGGGTCAGGCCGGGCAGGGAGTTGGTCAGCACGAACGTGTAGGCCAGCAGGCTCAGCAGCCACAGCCCGGCCATCAGCGCGATCTCGCCCACGTCGAGGGCGCCGAACACCGCGCCGATCTCGGCCCAGGAGACGGGCTTGCCGGTGAGCGCGCGCACGATCTGCGGCAGGTAGAGCACGAGCAGCACGGCCAGGCCGAGCGAGAGCACGGAGAGGAGGGTCTGGAGCCACTTGTTCTTCATCGGGGTCCAGTCTGCCGGGTGGCGGGGGCGGCCTCGTCGTGCGCGGGTCCTACGGGGGCCACCGGTCGAAGGGATGGTTGAGGCGGGCGCCGGGGGGCAGGTCGCGGCGAACATACCACTCGGTGCCGAAGACGAGACGGTAGAGCGGGCCCGGGACCTTGAGCATGACGGCGAGCGTGCGGTCGCTGTCGCCGCCGCTGGCCTGGGAGGAGTGCGCGGCCATGGACGCCCGCTTCTGTTTCGTATATTTCCGGACATTGACGCGGTGCGTGATCGTGTCGCTCGACGAGTACGCGCTCTCGAACGTCCGCACGTCGAACTCCGGCGGGAACTTGTAGAACCGCCCAGCCAGCTTCAGCAACCTGACGAGCGGATCGCGGTTGACCGTCGCCTCCAGGACGATCTCCGTCCCGGCGATGGCCGCCGCCCGCTTGCCCACCCGGTGCACCTGCACGTGGTCGGGATGCCCGTAACCGCCGGCCGGGTCGTAGATGGCCAGCAGGTCGGCCCGCTCCTCCTGCAGGATCGCGGCCAGCGCCTTGGCCGCCGCCTCGCTGTCGGCGTCGATGAAGGCGTTGTCCGGCCGCTCGCTCGCGACGCCGCCCTTGGGGCTCAGCCCGGAGTCGCCGTAGCCGAGACACTCCACCCGGGCGCACCCGAGCAGCGCGGCCGACTCGTAGAGCTCCTTGAGCCTGGTCTCGCCGAGCGCGTCGCCCGGCGCCATCTCGGCCAGGCCGCGTTCGCCCGCCGTGGCCACCACGAGCACCACCCGGTGCCCCTCGGCCGCGAGCATCGCCATGGTGCCCGCCGTCAGCAGGGCCTCGTCGTCGGGGTGAGCATGGAAGAAGACAGCGGTACGTGGAGGCACACGCCCAGATTAGTCTGGGAGGGGTGCGGATCTTTCACGTGAGTGACTGTTACCTGCCGCGACTCGGCGGGATCGAGGTGCAGGTGGCCGATCTCGTGCGCGAGCAGCGGGCGGCCGGCCACGAGGTGTCGGTGGCCACGGCGACCCGGGGCGAGCCGCTGCCGGGTGTGCGCAGGATCGTCGCCAGGATGCCGTTCGACCTGCCGGTGCACCCGTTCGGGGTGGGGCATCTCACGCGCTGGATCACCTCCTCGCGCCCCGACGTGGTGCACGTCCACACGGGCGCGGTCTCGCCCTTCGCCTGGATGGGGGTGCGGGCCGCCGCGCGGGCCGGGGTGCCGTGCGTGGTCACCGTGCACAGCATGTGGGATCCGGTCACGCGCGGGCTCTACCGGTTGTTGCGGCTGGCGTTCGGCTGGCAGCGGTGGCGGCTGGTGGCGACCACGGTGAGCAACGCCGCCGCCGTGCCGATCCGCGCGGTGGCCGGGCCGGAGGTTCCGGTGCGGGTGGTCTCCAACGGGCTCGACCTGTCCGGCTGGGCGCCGCCCGCCGGGGCGCCGCACCGGCACGACGAGGTGCACATCGTGGCGGTGGGGCGGCTGGCGCCGCGCAAGCAGCCCGTGCGGCTGCTGAAGCTGCTCCTGGCGGCCCGCGCGCGGGTGCCCGCCCGGATCCCGATGCGGGCCACGATCGTCGGCGACGGGCCCGCTCGCGGGCAGATGGCGCGGTTCCTGGCCAGGCACGGCATGGCCGGCTGGGTCTCGCTGCCGGGCCGCTACACCAGGGAGCAGATCGCCAAGGTGCTGGAGTCGGCCGACGTGTTCGTGGCGCCCGCGCCGCGCGAGTCGTTCGGCATCGCGGCGCTCGAAGCGCGGGCCGCCGGGCTGCCCGTGGTGGCCAGGGCGCAGAGCGGGGTGGCCGACTTCGTCAAGAACGGCGTCGAGGGGTTGCTCGGCCGGACGTTCGGCGACCTGACCGGGGCCGTGGCCCGGTTGTGCGCGGACGCGGGGCTGCGCGAGACCATCGCCGCGCACAACCGGGCGACGCCGCCGGCCGCGGGCTCGTGGGCCACGGTGCTGGACGGGTTCGACCGGGCGTACGAGCAGGCCAGGGCGTCACGGTGAGCGCGGCCGAGCAGGCCAGGGCGTCACGGTGAGCGCAGCACCACGTAGCCGTCGCGCTCGAAGACCTTGACGTAGCCCTGGCCCTGCAGTTCGGCGACCTCGGCGATCTGGTCGTTCAGCGAGCCGAAGGGAAACTCCCAGCGCGCCGTGTCCGCGACCACCCACGGCGAGCCGTGGCCCTGGCCCCGCCACAGCAGCACGGTGGTCCTGGAGGTCAGCGCGGGGCCGAGGGAGTTGACGGCCTCGACGGTGACCCCTGACGGGACCTTGCGCACCGCCTCCTCGGCCGCGGCCGCCTTGGCCTCCCGGTAGAAGGCCGGATGATAGAGCTGGTCGAGCGCGAACTTGGGGACCAGGGTGAGCGCGACCACGCAGACCGCCGCCGCCCAGGCCAGCTTGAGCGACTTGTCGCCGTCGCGGCCGAGCCGGCGCAGCAGCCTGGCCAGCCCGTCCACGCCCGCGCAGAAGAGGATGATCACGGTGAACGCGCTGTACTGGAAGTCGGCCTGCCACCACTGGACGCGGTCGGACAACATGCGTTCGAGCACGTGCGGCAGGGCGATCAGCGACAGCGGCGAGAGCAGGCAGAGCAGCAGCGTCGGCCACGCGAGCAGGAGCAGGGTGTCGACCTTGGCCTCCTCGCCGAACGGCAGCAGCAGGGCGGCCAGCGGGTCGCGCATGATCCCCAGCACGCCTCCGAGCAGGTCGTCGCCCAGGTGCCCGTAGGCCCAGTAGTCCTTGGCGTCGCCGCCGAAGACCGAGATCACCAGGCCGCGGACGAGCAGGACGGCGCCGATGCCGAGCATCGCGCAGAACGTGCCCTTCAACCGCTCGCCCATGACGAACAGGCACAGGCCGATCCCGGCGACGACGAGCCCCATGTCCTCCTTGACCAGGAGCAGCGACACCATCGCCAGGAACGCCGGCATCATGCGCCCGGCCTGGTAACGCTCGATCATGATCGCGGTGATGAGGGGGACGAACATGACCTCGTGCGCGTCGAACACGACCGCCTGCGCCACCGGCCACGACAGCGCGTACGCCACCGAGACCAGGTAGGCCGGCGCGACGCCGAGCACGCGCCGGGTGTAGCGCCACAGGAACGGGATCGCGGCGGCGAACAGCACCGCCTGCGCCACGATCAGCGTCCGCGGCCCGTCGTGGATCCAGTAGAACGGCGCGAGCAGCGCGTAGATGGGGGAGAAGTGGTCGGCGAGCTGGAGGTAGTCCATGCCCCGATCGGCGAACATGCCGCGCACCGGGACGTACGGCGCCCGGAAGGCGGCGTAGTTGCGCACCGCCTGGTCCACGATCACCAGGTCGAACGTGCTGGCCCGGTAGGTGCTCAGCTTGACCAGGCCCAGCACGGAGTAGGCCACCGCGGCGAGGAGCGCGATCGCACCCACTCGCAGGCGGTGGCCGGTGAGCCTGATCCTCCGTGCGGCAGTGGCGCCGGTCCCCGCCCGCGCCACTGCTGTTTCGCCCATCACGGGCAGCAACACTAGAACGAATCACCACAAAGTGGTGCAGCCGCCATACCGGCCTGCCCCCCGCAGGGAACGGCGACCGCGGCCCGCGTCAGGAGCAGGCAGCCGTGATCTTGCTGGTGAAGCCGTTCACCTTGCCGCTGAACTCGGTGACGCTGTTGAGGTCTCCACTCTCCATGGAGGCGAAGCCGGCGGCGAGATCGTTCAGCGCCGCGGCGACTTCGCCGTCGTACTTGCCGGCGAGCTCCTTGGTCTTGTCGGCCGCACTCTTCGATGCCGTCTGCACGACCGTGGTGTCCCCGATGTCCTTGGTGACCGTGCTGCTCCACTCGGTGGCGATCTTGCTCGCCTCGGTGGCGGCGGTGTTGCAGTCGACGGCCTGGCCGATGGCACCACAGGCAGTGGTGACGACGGCAAGGGTGAGCGTCGCGGCGGCGATGGCCAGACGACGACGAGGGGGTGTCATTTCCGTGCCCTTCGTAGGTGTAGCGAACGAAGGGAACATTATGGGTCCCTACTTGACCGTCACTTGCACCCCGCTATCACCCTGGGCATCAAGCCGGTGTAAAGCCATGCGGCGGGACCTGCGCGATCGCCTCCGGCAGCGGCCGGGGAAAATCAGGAGCCCCTCTTGACAGTCTCCTGAAAGCCGTCTGACGATGTCGCATATAGAGCAACTCGCTGCGTAATACGCAACAAGGGGTGTCGGTTGACCACCACGTCGAGCTTGATCTCCACGCTTCCCGGCCGCTCTTACACCGACCCCGAGCTGTTCGCCGAAGAGCAGGCGAAGATCTTCGAGACCCTCTGGTTCTGCGCGGTCCGCGCCGGGGACCTGCCGAAGCCGGGCGCGTTCAAGACGGTCCAGGTCGGCAGGGAGAACGTGCTCGTGGTCCGCGGCCGCGACGACCGGCTGCGCGCCTTTCTCAACGTCTGCCGGCACCGCGGCGCCCGCCTCTGCGTGGCGGCCGAAGGCGAGGTGAAGCGGACGATCAGATGCGCCTACCACGCCTGGTCCTACGATCTCGACGGCCGCCTCGCCGCCGCTCCCAACCTGGCCAAGATGCCCGACATCGACCGCGTCGAGTACGGCCTGGTGCCCGTGCACCTGCGGGAATGGCTGGGATACGCGTGGGTGTGCCTGGCCGCCGAGCCGCCCTCGTTCGAGGAGACGGTCACGTACGCGGCCACCGAACGGCTGGGCGACCCCGCCGCCATCGAGCGCTACCACGTCGGCGAGCTCACCCTCGGCCGCCGGATCGTCTACGACGTCAAGGCCAACTGGAAGCTCATCGTCGAGAACTTCATGGAGTGCTACCACTGCGCCACGATCCACCCCGAGCTGACCGCCGTGCTGCCCGAGTTCGCCGGCGGCTTCGCGGCCCAGTACTACGTGGGCCACGGCGCCGAGTTCGCCGAGCGCGCCGAGGGCTTCACCGTCGACGGCAGGCCGGGCTTCGGCAAGCTGCCCGACGTCTCACCGGACCAGGATCGCCGCTACTACGCGATCACCATCAAGCCGCAGGTGTTCGTCAACCTGGTGCCCGACCACGTGATCCTGCACCGCATGATCCCGCTCGCGGCCGACCGGACGGTGGTGGAGTGCGACTGGCTCTATCATCCCGGCGTGATCGCCTCGGGGGCCGACCTGAGCGCGTCGGTCGAGCTGTTCCACCGGGTCAACGAGCAGGACTTCGACGCGTGCGAGCGGACCCAGCCCGGCATGTCGTCACGGGCCTACCGGGAGGGCGGGGTGCTCGTGCCGAGCGAGCACCACATCGCCCTGTTCCATCAGTGGGTGAACCAGCGCTTACGCGGATAGCGCACCGTGAGGCCGCCGTACTTCGCCCGGCCGCTGATCACCACGAGGGTGGCGCCGGTGCGCGACCTGCTCGGCACGCCGGCGGTCGAGACGTGGCCCCATTCGCTGCGGAAGGCGTCGACGTTGACCGCGCCGCCGTCCGGCATGATGATCTTGGCGGAGCCGTACGTCAGGTCCAGCTCGATGTCCACGACCGGATGCGCCAGCAGGGCCTCGGACAGGTCGAGCTCGACGCTGCCGTACTTGGAGCCGACCCGCAACCGCCGGGGGACGGCCCAGTCGCCGGTGCGCTTGATGGCACCGTTCTTCGACTCCAGCTCGACCACCTCGTCGGCGATCGGCTGGTCGGCGGGGAGATCGTTGATCAGGCCCAGCAGGTCGCCATAGGTCTTCGCCGTGAGGGCCGCTTCGACCCGGTCTTCGAGCTCGGGCTGCGTGAGCCGACCCTCGGTGAACGCGCGCTGCAACTGCTGCGTGGTGCGCTCCCGGTCCTCGTCGGAGACCCGCATCTGCAATTCGGACATATCCTGAGCATAGGTTCCTGGCGCTCAGAACGGGAGTCGTCGCCCGGAAGGGGTCCGAAGATCAAGGGGGGCCGGAAGGATCGCGGGACGGGGGCGGCGGATGACCTGCACTCTCTTCACAAGATATTAGGTACCCAGCAGATTGCCGTGAAGTCCTCATCCTTGGGTAGCGTGAATGCGATGTCGGCAGAAACTTTCGTGCACCCGGCGCTCTTCTATCGAGACGCCGGCGAGTACGTCGCTGCCACGACCGCCTTCATCCGCGAGGGCCTGGCGAACGGCGAGCCCGTCGCGGTCGCCGTTCCCGCCGCCAACCTGGCCCTGATCGAGACCGCGCTCGGCCGGGACGCCGCCGCGGTGCGCCTGCTCGACATGGGGCACGCGGGGCGCAATCCGGGGCGGATCATCCCCGGGGTGCTGCGCGAGTTCGCCGACCAGCACCTCGACCGGCACGTGCGCATCATCGGCGAGCCGATCTGGCCCGAGCGCACCCCGACGGAATATTCGGCGGCCGCCCAGCATGAGGCGCTGATCAACCTCTCGTTCACCGGCCGGCACGTGACCATCCTGTGCCCGTACGACGCCGAGCGCCTGACCGCCGAGGTCCTGCGCGAGGCGGAGCTCACCCACCCCGTGTTGCGCGACTGCGTGAACGAGTGGGCCAGCCCCGGCTATGACCCGGACGAGGTGGTCCTCGCGCACAACCGGCCGTTCGACGAGCCGGCCGGGTTCGCGGAGTTGCGGTTCGACGCCGGCAACCTGTCCGCGGTGCGCAACCTGGCCGCGTGGGAGGCCGCCGCGCTGGGCTTCGGCAGCGACAGGCTCGACGACATCCGGCTGACGGTGGCCGAGCTCGGCGCCAACAGCCTCGACCACGGCGGCGGCTCCGGCCTGCTCCGGGTCTGGTCCGAGGGTGACCGGCTGGTGTGCGAGATCAGCGACGCGGGGCACATCACCGACCCGCTCGTGGGCCGCCGGCCGGTCGACCCGCGCGACGCGGGCTCGCGCGGGCTGCTCATCGTCAACCTGCTCAGCGACCTCGTCCGCGTGCACACCAGGGCCGGCGCGACCGCGATCCGCGTCTACTTCGACATTCCGCGATCGGCCGGCCCGCCGGCTACTTGAAGGCTCCTCAGCGCTCGATCTCGCCCATGCTGGGATAGCGGGCCCCGCGCACGGCGTCCGCGGGCACGGCGGCCGCCAGGGCGTCGAGCTGCTCGGACGTCAGCGTGACGTCCGCGGCGGCGGTGTTCTCCTCCAGATAGCGCAGCCGTTTGGTGCCCGGGATCGGCACGATGTCGTCGCCCTGGGCGAGCAGCCAGGCCAGCGCGAGTTGCGCCGCGGTGAGGCCGGACGCGTCGGCGATCGTCCGTACCTCGGCGGCCAGCGCCCGGTTGTGCTCGGCGTTCTCGCCGATGTTGCGCGGCATGTGGCGGCGGAAGTCGTCGGCGGGCAGCTCCTCCGCGCTCGGCAGCACGCCGGTCAGCAGCCCGCGGCTGATCGGCGAGTACGCCACCAGCGCGGTCCCCAGCTCTCTGGCCGCCGGCAGGATCTCGGCCTCCAGACCCCTGGTGAACAGGGAGTATTCGCTCTGCAGCGCCGCGATCGGATGCGTGGCGACCGCCTGCCGCAGCGTCTCCGCGCTCACCTCCGACAGCCCGAGATGGCCCACCTTGCCCTGCTCGACCAGCTCGGACATGGCGCCGACCGACTCCTCGATCGGCACTGCCGGGTCGCGGCGGTGCATGTAGTAGACGTCGATGTGCTCCACGCCGAGGCGGCGCAGCGAGGCGTCGCACGCCGACCTGATGTAGGCCGGGCTGTTCTCGACCCGGCGGCCCGCGCCCTCGCGCTTGATGCCGAACTTGGTGGCCAGCACCACCTCGTCGCGCCGGCCCTTGATGGCCCGGCCGACCAGCTCCTCGTTGGCTCCGTTGCCGTACATGTCGGCGGTGTCCAGGAAGGTCACGCCGAGGTCGAGGGCACGGTTGATGACCGCCGTCGACTCCTTCTCGTCGCCCTGGCCGTAGAACTCGGACATGCCCATGCAGCCGAGGCCGAGCGCGGAGACCTGCGGGCCGCCTTGCCCGAGAGTGCGTGTGTTCATGCTTGCCCCTTCAGTGATGATCTCTTAGTGCGGCCCACCCCCACCCTGAGGGGGGAGACCCTACCCAGGGTCGTGTCCGCGCAGGTCACCCGGTCCTCTCAGGGGCCGCTGCGACCCAGGCATCAGGGGATCCTTCAGGGCCCTTTCCGGTCCATCTCCGATACTCCGCGACGCCGTGTTCCACGAGCTTTGAGACATGAAGGAATTACTCGTCAGCGGATTCACGGCCATCGGCGCCGGCGCCGGCGCCATGCTCACCCTGCACGCGGAGTCCGACCTCGACCCGCTGCACAGCGTCATCAGCGAGTACGCCTTCCAGGCGTCCGGCTGGCTGCTGCCCGCCTCCCTGACGTTGTTCGCCGTGGGCTCCGCTTTGATCGCCGAGGCGCTGCGCCGGGCCAGGATGAGCCGCTGGGTCGTCGTGCTGCTGCTGGCGTGGGGGACGAGCATGTTCCTGATCGGGGCGTTCCCGACCGACCGGCCCGGCGTGCCGCTGTCGATGTCGGGCGGCATCCACCGGTACGCCGCCTTCGCCGCCTTCCTGGTGATGCCCGTCGCCGGACTGCTGCTGGCCAGGGCCCGGATCAGGTACGCCAGGGCGGTGCGCGTCCTCAGCGGGCTGGCACTGGGCGCGCTGCTGCTGGTGGTGATCCCGTACGTGCTGCGGATGCTCGGCATCCCGCTCACCAACGACGACATCCCCGCCGGGCTGACCCAGCGGGCCGTGGTCGTCACCGAGATCGGGGTGCTGGCGCTGGCCGGGCTGTCGATGCTCAAGCCGCGCGCTCAGCGCTCCCAGGGCGGTGCCTCGCCCATCTTGGCGTAGTGACGCGCCAGGTGCTCCTTGACCGGACCGACGTCCTTCTTCGGGATCTTGATCCCGCCACGGGCGCCGTCCATGACCGCCGCAGCGGCGAACACGGCCCGGGGCACCGCCTTCAGCTTCCCGTCCACGACGTCGGCGATCGGCAGCTTGTACGCTCCGAACTCGTCGGCGTCGTCGGCGTCGTACCAGACGAAGGCCCGGCGATACTTCGCGTTCGGCTTGTCCTCGGCGCCGGCCCACTCGCGCACCCGTTTGTCCGCCTCGGCGGCGCCCCACTCCTGGTCGCGCTCCGCCAGAGGCAGGTCATGGAATTCTGTGACGGCCATGAGAAGCGGCTACCCCGGACACAGGCGTGAAACGGACCGCCCGGGAAAGAGGTACAGCCTGACCTTGATAAAGGAGTGGCTGGAATGACGATTTTGATCGCTTATGACGGGTCCGACGACGCCAAGGCCGCGATCACCTACGCGGGAGAGCTCCTGCGGGGCCAGTCCGCGATCGTGCTGACGGTGTGGGAGCGGCTGGCGATGACCTCCGCCCGGGCCTCCGCCGGTCTCATGGTGACCATCGACCAGTCCGGGGCCGAGGACGAGGCGATCGGGCAGGCGATGAGCGAGCTCGCCAAGCACGGCGCCGAGCTGGCCCGTGAGGCGGGGCTGGACGCGGTGCCCCGCTGCGACGTGGACTCGGTGGCCGTGTGGTCGACGATCGTCGACGTGGCCGACGAGATCGACGCCAAGCTGATCGTGACCGGGACGCGCGGGCTGGGCGGGGTGCGCTCGTTGTTGCTGGGGAGCACCTCCGACCGGGTGCTGCATCACGCGGGGCGGCCGGTGCTGGTGGTGCCCGCTCCAGCGAAGAGCACCTGATCGGTGCCTGCCGTCACCGGGCGCGGCCGGAGTAGGATGGCCGGTATGACGACGCGCCTGGTGATGACGGCCCCCTAGGGGGTTTCATCCGGCACGTCTTGCGTGAGGCCCTGCGACCCGGGGCCTCTCGTCGTGTTCGGGCCCCTTCTGGAGGCATCCGATGTACATCACGACGACCATCCCCTACGTCAACGCCCGCCCCCACCTGGGCCACGCCCTGGAGCTGGTGCAGGCGGACGTGCTGGCCCGGCACCACCGGCGCGGGGGCGAGCCGGTGCGGTTCCAGACGGGCACGGACGACAACTCGCTGAAGAACGTGCTGGCCGCCGAGGCCGCGGGCGTGCCCGTACGCGAGCTGGTGGACCGGAACGCGGCCGCCTTCGAAGGGCTGCGCGGCCCGCTCGACCTGTCGTTCGACGCCTTCATCAGGACGAGCCGCCACCCCGGCCACCGCGCCGGCGTCGAGCGCATCTGGGCGGCCACCGCGCACGACCTCTACCAGCGGCACTACGAGGGGCTCTACTGCGTGGGCTGCGAGCAGTTCTGTCCGGCCGGGCCCTGCCCGGACGGGCACGAGGCGCCCCTGCAGCGCGTGTCCGAGCGGAACTGGTTCTTCCGGCTCTCCCGCCACCAGGACGCCCTGCTGGACCTCATCCGGTCGGGGCGGCTCAGGATCGAGCCCGCGGCGCGGCGGAACGAGGTGCTGGCGTTCGTCGAGGCGGGACTCGACGACATCAGCGTCTCCCGCTCGGCCGCCCGCGCCCGCGACTGGGGGATCCCGGTGCCCGGCGATCCCGGCCAGGTGGTGTACGTGTGGTGGGACGCGCTGGCCAACTACGTCACCGCGCTCGACGGCGGCGACTACGAGCGCTGGTGGGTCGCCGAGCGGCACAAGCTCCATCTCGTGGGGAAGGGCGTGATCAGGTTCCACGCCGTGTACTGGCCGGCCATGTTGCTGTCCGCCGGGTTGCCGCTGCCGACGGGGATCTACGTGCACGACTACCTGACGGCGGACGGGCGCAAGATCAGCAAGTCCTCCGGGAACGCCGCCGATCCCATGGCGCTCGTGGACGCGTACGGCGTCGACGCGGTGCGGTGGTGGTTGCTGCGCGAGGTGCCGCGCGTGGGCGACGCCGACTTCACCGAGGCGCGGCTGGTCGCCAGGGCGGACGCGGACCTGGCCAACGGCGTGGGCAACCTGGTCAACCGGGTCGTCACCATGGTCCACCGCTTCCTGGACGGCCGCGTGCCGGCCGCACCGGCGCAGGTGTCCGGCGGGGGTCGGGGTGCGGCGGACGAGGTGTCGGCCGGGGTTCGGGGTGCGGTGGGTGCGGCGCTGGCGGACTTCGACTTCCGGCGGGCGGCGGCGGCCGTGTGGTCGATCGTCGAGGAGGCGAACCAGCACGTCGAAAGGACGCGGCCGTGGCAGCAGGACCGTGCCGGGCAGGAGGCGTCGCTGGGGGCGCTGGTGCACGCGTGCCGGGTGCTGGCCGTGGAGCTGGAGCCCTTCCTGCCGACGGCGGCGGCGCGCGTGGCCGCGGCGGTGCGCGGCGCGGAACGGCTGCCACCCCCCGAGCCACTCTTCCGCCGCCTGGCCGGCTGACGCCGTGCGGCCGGATGACCGTGGTGCGGTCGCTCGGCGGCTGTGCGGCCGGTTGACGGCGGTCGGGTGTGAAGCCTAGGTTGGCGCGCACAGACCAGTCGGTATGGAGGCAGCTCATGCCCGTCGTCAACACCGTACGCGGCCCTGTGGACGTTGACGAGCTCGGTCAGACGCTCATGCACGAGCACGTCTTCGTCGTGTCCACCGAGCACCTGGACAACTACGGCACGGGCGCGTGGTGGGACGAGGAGTTCCGCGTGGCGGACGCGATCACCAAGCTCAACGCGGTGGCCGCGAAGGGTGTGCGGACGATCGTCGATCCGACGGTGTGGGGGCTGGGCCGCTACATCCCGCGCATCCAGCGGATCGCCGAGCAGGTGCCCGGCCTGAACATCGTCGTCGCCACCGGCATCTACGCCTTCGAGGAGCTGCCGCACGCCTACGAGTTCCGCGGTCCCGGCCTGATCATCGACGGGCCGGAGCCGATGGTCGAGGACTTCACCCGCGACCTGACCGAGGGCATAGCGGACACGGGCGTGAAGGCCGCCTTCCTCAAGTGCGTCGTCGAGCAGAAGGGGCTGACGCCCGGCGTCGAGCGCATCTGCCGGGCGGTCGCGCGGACGCACGTGCGCACCGGGGCGCCGATCACCGTGCACACCAACTCGTTCACGCAGAGCGGGCCGCTCGCGCTGGACCTGTTCGCCAAGGAGGGGGTGGACCTGGCGAAGGTGGTCGTCGGGCACGCGGGCGACAGCAACGACCTCGACTACCTCATGCGCCTGGCCGACACCGGTGCGACGCTCGGAATGGACCGATTCGGCCTGGACGCCTACAACTCCACCCCGCAGCGCGTGGCCACCGTAGCGGCCCTCTGCCAGCGCGGATACGCCGACAGGATGGTCCTCAGCCACGACGCGGCGTGCTTCATGGACTATTTCGGCGGTGCCTGGGACGAGACCCGTCCCGCGCTCGCGCCGAACTGGCGCTACGATCACATTCACGATGACGTCTTGGCCGCACTGCTGGACTCGGGTGTGACTGATGACCAGATCGAGCAGATGCTGGTGTTCAACCCGAAGCGCTACTTCTCGTAAAGTGGTCGGATCGGGAAAGCAATGCGGGTAGGTGGAGCTGGTTGACTTCGGAGCAGGTCTTGTCGATAAGCCTCGGACTCCAGGGCCCCTGCGTCATCGCACGGCTGACGGGGGACTTCGACTTCGGATCCGCCGCGGAGGTGCGTGACCGCGTCACCAAGGCCCTCGACCTCACACAGCCACCGCTGCTCGTCATCGACATGCAGGCCGTCAGCGTCTGTGACTCCTCCGGTCTGTCGGTGCTCGTCTACTTGCACAAGGCCGTCACCGCCTCCGGCGGCCGGCTGCTGCTGTCCGGGCTGAACGGCAGGTGCAAGCACCTGTTCGCGATCACCGCGCTCGACAAGTTCTTCGATATCCGCACCACGGCGGAGCTGGCCATCGCAGAACTCAACGAACCCGGGAATTCGCCGCCGTTTACCGGGTAGTTCTCGTGCATGTCGGCTGAAGAGCCCGATCTGCTCGGCACCTACCTGGAGCAGATAGGAAAGACCCCCTTGCTCTCCGCCATGGGCGAAGTGGAGCTCGCCCGGCGGATCGAGGCTGGCCTCTACGCGGGCCATCTGATCGAGCGTGGTGCGGGAACGCCAGAGCTCGAACTCGTTGTCATCGACGGGCAGCGCGCCAAGGACCTGCTGATCCGGTCCAACCTCCGGCTGGTGGTCGCCGCCGCCAGGCGTTACTCCTTCCGGGGGTTGCCGCTGCTCGACATCATCCAGGAGGGGAACCTGGGACTCATCAGGGCGGTGGAGAAGTTCGACTACCGGCGGGGATTCAAGTTCTCCACGTACGGGATGTGGTGGATCCGGCAGGCGATCGAGCGCGGCATCCACGACAAGAGCCGCACCGTACGGCTGCCGGTGCACGTGGCCGAGGAGTTGTCGCGCATGATCAGGGTCGAGCGGCAACTCGCCGCGGAGATCGGCCGTGAGCCCACCGACGCCGAGCTCGGCGTGGCGGCCGAGCGCTCGGCCGCGCAGATGGCCGCGTTACGGCGGCTCGGCCAGGACATGGTGAGCCTGGACGTGCCGGTCGGCGAGTACGGCGAAAGCCGGATCGCCGACATGATCGCCGACGACGACGGGCTGCAGGTGCAGGAGATCACCGAACGCCGCGCCATGAGCGCCGAGCTCCACCAGGTGGTCACCACGCTGCCGCCCCGCGAGGCGTTCGTGATCAGGCTCCGGTTCGGCTTGGCCGGCCAGGAGGCGCAGACGTACACCGAAATAGCGGCACATCTCGGCCTGACCAGGGAGCGCATCCGGCAACTGGAGAAGCAGGCGCTGAAACGACTGAGGCAGGGAGGCCCGATGCTGGCGTGGGCGTCCTAGCCGAAGCCCCATAAAGCGGGCATAAGCGGATAACCGTTTCGTATCAGATGATGCGCGCGAAACATCGGCATGCGCGAATCTTGATAGTAGTCGAACAAGCACAAGCCGCTGCCAGCAGGGGGAAGCGGCTGTTTTTCTGCACTGGGGGCAGAATGATCAAGAATCTTGCCGGCGTGGCCTTAGTGACGGCCGCCGCGACGACGCTCATGGCGGCACCCGCCTCGGCGTCCACATCCTCCGCCACCTCGGTGACGGCCGAGTCCGCCGCCAAGCAGCTCATCCGCAGCAAGGTCTACTTCGGCAAGTGTGAGGACACGTGCCGGATCAGGGTCCGGATCACGAACATCTCCCGCAAGAACCTCTACAACGTGAAGCTCAACGCCACGCTGAAGGTGGACGGCCGCAAGGCCGGGACGTGTTACGACTACGTCGGGTCCATCCGGGCCCGCAGGGTCGCCTGGGCCACCTGCACGGTGCGCACCAGGACCCTGGACACTCTCTGGAACCAGGCCCTCGACGGCGAGCGGGACTTCAGGCGCTACGCCAGCACCTACGTGTCCTACCGGTATTACCGCTGAGCGACCGCCAGGGGCCGACCGGCCCCCGGCCACGGCCCTGGCTCACGCGGTGACGAGGAGTGCCACTCCGATCAGCACCACGACCGGAACCAGCCACATCACGACCTCGGCCGCGAACTCCTTGTACATCGCGTACGTCTCCTTCGTAGAACGCCCGGGTGGGGGCGGCGCACAACGTCATTGCGCAGCATAGCCGTCCCCACCGGCTGCTTGATCCGTCAGGTCGTGATCGCGCCGTCCGAGGCCGACCCCACCGCCGCCACGTACTTGGTGAGCACGCCCCGCTCCACCGCCCGCTCCGGCCGCCGCCAGGCGGCCCGGCGCCCGGCCAGCTCCGCCTCGGGCACCACCAGGTCGAGCGTGCCGGCCGCGCTGTCGATGATCACGGTGTCGCCGTCCCGCACCAGCGCGATCGGCCCCCCGTGGTACGCCTCGGGCGCCACGTGCCCGATCACCCGGCCGTGCGAGACCCCGCTGAAGCGCCCGTCGGTGACCAGGGCCACCGAGGAGCCGAGGCCGCGTCCGACGAGCGGGCCCGTGATCGAGAGCATCTCGCGCATGCCGGGCCCGCCCGCCGGGCCCTCGTAGCGGACGACGATCACGTCACCGGGCACGATCAGCCCCGCCTCGATGGCGGTCGTGCACGTGTCCTCCGAGTCGAACACTTTGGCCGGCCCCTCGTGCCGGAAGTCCTCCTTGCCGCCCAGCTTGAGCACGCAGCCGTCGGGCGCGAGCGAGCCTCGCAGGATGGCCAGCGCGCCGTGTGCCTTGAACGGCTCCGCCACGCTCCCGACCACCCGCTGCCCCGGCGTCTCCTTGGCGTCGGCGGCGACGCCGGCGAGCGTGCGGCCGTCCACCAGCGTGACGTTCTCGCGCAGCAGGCCGCCCTCCAGCAGGCGGCGCACGACCAGCGAGGTGCCGCCGGCCCGCCACAGGTCCAGGGCCGTGCTGTCGCCGCCGCTCGGCTTGAGCCCGGTGATGATCGGCACCTGGCGGCAGACCTCGCCGATCTCGTCGATGGCCAGCGGCAGCCCCGCCTCACGGGCGATGGCCAGCAGGTGCAGGACGGCGTTCGTGGAGCCGCCCATGGCCGCGACCGAGACGATCGCGTTGTGCAGGGCGTCCTCGGTGAGCACCCGCGAGGGGCGGGCGTCGCGGGCCAGCGCCTCCATGGCGATCTCCCCGACGCGCCGCGCGGCGGCGTTCTTCTCCGCGGCCACCGCCGGGATGTCGCCGATCCCGAACGGGGCCAGGCCGAGGAAGTCGGCGACGCTGCCCATGGTGTTGGCGGTGTACTGGGCGGCGCAGGTGCCGGCGCCCGGACAGGCGTGCTTGGCCAGGTCGTCCAGCTCGGACTGGTCGAGACGGCCGACGGCCCGCTCGCCGAGTGCCTCCCACATGTCCTGGATGGTGACGTCGCGGCCGCGCCAGCGGCCGGGCATCATGCTGCCGCTGTAGAGGACGACCGACGGCACGTCGAGCCGGGCCAGCGCCATGATCGCGGCCGGTACGGTCTTGTCGCAGCCGACGATGGCCACCAGCGCGTCGAAGCCGTGCGCGAGCCCCATGAGCTCGATCGAGTCGGCGATGACCTCGCGGCTGACCAGGGAGGCGCGCATGCCGGGCGTGTGCATGGTGAGGTTGTCGGAGACCGCGATGGTGTTGAACTCCATCGGCAGGCCGCCCGCCGCCCGCACCCCCTCGGCCACGTGGCCGGCCAGCTCGCGGTGGGTGAGGTTGCACGGCATGGTGCCCGTCCAGGTGGTGGCGATGCCGACCACCGGCCGGCGCATCTCCTCCTCCGACATGCCCATGGCGTAGAGGTGGGAGCGGGCCGGTGCGCGATCGGGATCGTCGGCGATGCTCAAGAGGGTCCTCCGGGGTGCGGGTGATGGCCCCTCCATGATGCTGCGCCGGGTCCGGCCGGTGACCCCCGGCCCCTCACTGCTCGCGCATGCCCCACGGTGTGCCGTACTCGACCAGCAGGTCCAGGTACGGCCGGGGCTCGAACGCCTCGGGCCCCAGCACGCCCGCGCCCCGCCAGACCCCGCCCGCGAGCAGCTCCAGCGCGACCACCGGGTTGACGGCGGTCTGCCAGACGACGGCCTGGGAGCCGTACTCGCGCATCGACCACTGGTTGTCCACCACGTGATACAGGTACACCTCGCGCGGCCGGCCGTCCTTGACGCCCTTCACCCAGGTGCCGGCGCAGGTCTTGCCGTGCATGCGGTCGCCGAGCTCCGCCGGGTCCGGCAGCACGGCGGCGACCAGGTCGCGCGGGGACACCCTCGCCGTGCCGCGATCGGTCATGACCGAAACCGGCTCGGTGCTGTCCACGCCGAGCGCGTGCAGGGTCTTGAGGGTGCCGATGAAGTCCTCGCCGAGGCCGTACTTGAAGGTCACCCGGCGGGCGTCCACCCAGCGGGGGACCAGCAGGACCTCCTCGTGCTCGACGTTCACGCACTCGACGGGGCCGATGCCCTCGGGGAAGTCGAAGATCTCCGGCTCGCTGAAGGGCTCGGTGGTGTACCAGCCGCGGTCCTTCTCGTAGATGACCGGCGGGTTGAGGCACTCCTCGATGGTGGTCCAGATGGAGAACGACGGGGCGAAGTCGTAGCCGTCGACCGTGAGGTTCGCGCCGTCCCTGATGCCGATCTCGTCGATCTCGTCGAAGAGCTCGTCGGCGGCGTACCTGGCGAAGACGTCGGCGAGACCGGGCTCCACGCCCATGCCGACCAGCGCCAGCCGGCCCGCCGCGGTCCACTCCTTGGCGCGGGCGAACTGGTCGTCGCCGAGCTTGACGCCGACCTCCTCGTACGGGCGGTCGGGATGCGGCTTCGACATCGACATGGCCATGTCGAGATAGTCGGCCCCGGCCGCGAGCGCCGCCTCGAACAGCGGCAACACGAAACGCGGGTCGGTGGCGTTGAGCAGGACGTCGCAGCGGTGCTCGGCCAGCAGGGCGGTGACGGCGGCCGAGTCGGCGGCGTCGACCTTGACGGGGGTGAACCGGCCGGCCCGCTCGCCCAGCGCGGCGACGGCGGCCTTGGCGCGGGGGAAGTCGTGGTCGGCGACCACCATGTGGTCGAAGAAGGGACGGCGGGCGGCGATCCGGGTGATGGCCGTACCCACACCACCAGACCCGACAAGAAGGATGCGCATGACGATAAATCCCCTTTTTCATGCTTTGGAGGGGTGTGTCATCAATCCAACGTCAGTAGGCTGATCAACGTCAATGGCGTTGGCATAAGGAGGACCTCCGTGGCCAAGCGGGTGGTGCCGGAGACGGCACGCAGGCGGCGGCGTCCCACCAAGCAGGGGCAGGTGCTGACGCACGCGCTCATCGTCGAGACGGCCCTGCGCATGCTGCGCGAGCACGGGGCCGACGGTCTCAGCGCCCGCCGCCTCGGCCTCGCGCTGGGCGCCGACGCCAGCACGGTCTACCGGTACTTCCGTGGCATGGACGACCTGATCCTGGCCATCGCGGACGAGCTGTTCAGCCACGCGATGGCCGACTGGCGGCCCACCGGCGACTGGCGGGCCGACCTGCGCGACCTCGGCCTGCGCGTCCACCACGCCTATCAGGCCCACCCGCAGGCCGCCGTGCTGACGGCCAGCCGGGTCACGGGCCGGCCGAACGAGGTGACCGGCGACGAGACGATCATCGGCATCCTGCGCGGGGCCGGGTTCGCGGACGCCGACGCGGTGCGGATCTATCACGCGTTCATCGACCAGAGCCTGGCCTTCGCCATCCTCGACGCCGCCACGCTGGCCCTGCCCAAGGCCGCTCGGGAGGCCGATGAGGAGGTGTGGCGCGACACCTACGCCCGCCTGCCCGCCGCCACCCATCCCCACATCGCCGCCACCGCGCCCCTGCTCGTCGCCCGGATGAACGACAGCGCCTACCCGACGGCACTCGACATGCTCCTGTCGAGCGCGTCCGCCCAGCTCAGGGGGTAGAGACCGGGCATGCCCGAGGGACACCTGGTTCACCGCCACGCGGCGGAGCAGCACGCGGCGCTGGCCGGGCACGTGCTGCGAGCATCTGGGCCGCAGGGGCGCTTCGACGCGCGGCCGTACGACGGGCGGGCGCTCGTGGCGGTGGAGGCCCTGGGCAAGCACCTGCTCTACCACTTCGAGGACGCGCCGGCGATCCACGTGCATCTGGGCATGCGCGGGATCTTCCTGCGGTACGACGACCCCGCGTCGGCGCCGCGTCCCGGCACCCGGCTGCGGCTGGCCGCGGACGACGTGGCCTTCGACCTCATCGCCCCTTCGCGGTGCGAGCCGTTCGACGCGGAGGCGGTCGGTGCGCTGCGTGCCTCGCTGGGCCCCGACCCGCTCAGACCCGACGCCGCCCGATCGGAGGCGGTCGCGCGGCTGACGGCGTTCGGCGGACCCGTGGGCGCCGCCGTGCTCGACCAGAAGGTGTGGGCGGGGATCGGGAACGCGTGGCGGGCGGAGCTGCTCTTCCTCGCCGGCCTCCATCCGGGCGCCCGCCGTCTCGACGCGGACACCGCCGGCCGCCTGTGGGACGCCGCGGTCGCGTACCTCGCCCTGGGGCGGGACGCCGGGCAGGTGATCAGCGACCCGGACGCCCCCGACGAGCGCTGGGTCTACCGGAGAGAGCACTGCCGCCGGTGCGGTACACCCGTCCTGACCTGGCAACTTGCCTCCAGGACCGCATATTCTTGTCCGATGGACCAGCCGGAGCGACCATGAGCGGCCTCTTGGACATCCGGCGCGTCTACGTCGAGCCGGCGGCGGCCGGGTTGCCGCGCGGCCGCGAGATCCTCGCCCGTTTCCCCGACGCCGAACGCATCGAGATCGACAGCCACCATCGCATCCCCGAGCTCTACGGGGATGAGGCCAACGTGGCCCGCTGGGTCCGGATCAAGACCGAGGCCCTGGTGCTCGGGGTCAAGAAGTCGCTCACGGCCCGCCCCAACGGCCGCTCCGCCGACTTCATCGCCCCGTCCACGGCCAACGGCTGCGCCATGGCCTGCGCCTACTGCTACGTGCCGCGCCGCAAGGGCTACAGCAACCCGATCACGGTCTTCGCCAACATCGACAAGATCATCGCGTACGTCTCCCGCCACGCCGCCCGGCAGGGCCCCAAAACGCAGCCGAACCAGGTGGACCCGCACGCCTGGGTCTACGACATCGGCGAGAACTCCGACTGCTCCCTGGACGCGACGATCTCCGGCAACGTACGCGACCTGGTGGAGCTCTTCCGCTTCCTGCCGAACGCCAAGGCCAGCTTCGCCACCAAGCACGTCAACCGGGACCTGCTCGACTGGGATCCGCAGGGGCGCACCCGGATCCGGTTCAGCCTGATGCCTTTTGCCGACTCCAAGCTGCTCGACATCCGCACCTCGCCGATCGCCGATCGGATCGCCGCGATCAACGACTTCGTCGCCGCCGGCTACGAGGTCCACGTCAACCTCAGCCCCGTGGTGGTACGCGAGGGCTGGCTGGAGGACTGGGCTGAGCTGCTCACCCAGCTCGACGACGCCCTCAGCGCGGAGGCGCGCCGCCAGCTCGCCGCCGAGGTCATCTTCCTCACCCACAACGACCGGCTGCACACCGTCAATCTGGGGTGGCATCCGAAGGCGGAGGAAGTGTTGTGGCGGCCGGAGCTGCAGCAGGCCAAGCGCTCGGAGACCGGCGGATGGAACGTTCGCTATCGGACCGGGCACAAAGGGCACTATGTGGCCGCTCTCACGGAGCTGATCGCCACCCGGCTTCCCTGCTGCCGGATCCGGTACGCGTTCTGACTTCGCCCGCCTGTCCGCCCATCAATTATCGATCGAAATTCAGTTCGAAAAAGTCTTTCCCGTGTGATCTCTGGCGTTTACGATCTTCCTGCTGCTCCAGGCGGGCCGTCACCGAGGCGGCCCCACAGGGGAATGGGGATGATCGACATGAGACGCAAACTGCTCGCGTGCGGGCTCGCGTTAGGCCTGTTGACCGCCATCGCTCCGGCCGCGCCCGCCCTCGCGGCGGACGTGGTGTCGGCCCCACTGGTCTCCGGCGTGCCGCAGGCGCAGCAGGCCGTGGCGTACTGGCTGGCCGACGGGGGCGCCAACCTGCGGAACGCCGCTCCTTTCGTCCCGCCGTACGACGTCAGCGGGGAACGCACCTCCGGCACCATCGTGCCGCCCGGCAAGCCCATCCACTACCCCCCGCTGGTCCCGCCGACAGAGGGCGACCCGCCCCGGACCACTGGCAAGGTGTTCTTCGTCGGCGGTGACCACCAGCCGCACTGGTGCACGGGCGTCGCCCTGCAGGGCCAGTACCGCAACCTCGTCGCCACGGCAGCGCACTGCGTGTACGACATGGTGAGCCCGCCCGCCACGACCTACCACTGGGTCTTCATCCCCGGCCCCGCCACCGACGGCACGCACCCGTACGGCATTTACGCCGGCAAGCAGGTGATCACCCACTACGACTTCACGCAATATCGCGATCCCGACCGCGACGTCGCCTTCGTCAGCGTCTACAGCGGCGTCGTCCCGTCCGGCGATGGCACACTCACCACCAACGGCCGACTGGGGGACATCGTCGGCGGGCAGGGTCTGGCCTTCAACCAGAGGATCGACGAGACGACGGCCCCCGCGGTCGACGTCTTCGGCTACCCCGCCGGCCCCCACCCCGACGGGACCCGGCCCTACACCGGCCAGAGCCTCGAACGCTCCAGCGGGCAGGAGTCCGCGACGAACCTGTCCAGCCCGTCCGCCGACCTGCTGGTCGGCGTCGAGTCCCCGTTCACCGGTGAGGGCTCGCTCGGCTCGCCCTGGCTGCAGGACTACGTGGACGAGCGCGGCCTCGGCTACCTCAACGGCATCACGGCCGGGGTCTCCGACACCGACGGCGACGGCCGCTACGACACGGGGATCTCCCCCTACTTCGACACCTCGCTGGCCGGCATCTACCACGCCGCGGCCTCCCTCTGGACCGGCCGCATCACCTGACGTGCTCTCTTCAGCACCCGGCTCCTCGCGTGGAGGCCGGCCGCACGATGGGTGAGACGGGCTGAGCAGCTCTTCCGCAGGATCAAGGATCCGCTGACCCGGCAGGCACCGGCGTGGGGCCCTGAAGTGGGGTTCCACGCCGGTAACGTGCGGAGCGCCGCGCCGTCTCATGAGACAGCCGGATCGTGACGGGCACCCGCTCTTCTGCTCCTCCTCCTACTGCTGTTCCTGCTGCTGCCGAGCGATGCGCTTGCCGAGTCCGGCCAGGGAGTCGTCGGCCATGAGGAGGGGCAGGCCGGGCGCGTCCTCGTCGACCTGCCGCAGCACCGCCGGGTGATCACCTGAGAACCGGCTCCACGCCCGGAGCACCTCGGGCATCGCCGCGATGGCCTCATCCGACAGGATCGCCTCCCGGGGCAACCACGAGGTCAGGAACTGTGAGACCCGCGCCGGGCTCCACCACAACGCCCGATCCCCGACGAACTCCGACAGCTTCTCGAACGCCTCCCGCGCCCCCGGCAGCTCCGGCAGCCCATCGAACTCCGCCGTCGTGCCGTCGGACGCGCCGCGTACCAGACCGGGCACGGCGTGGGCACGCGCGACCGCGAACGGGCGCACGGCCGCCAGCGTCTCGGCCACCATCGAGCCCATGATCCGGTCACCCAGCTCCAAGGCGTCCAGCACGCGTCCCGCGACCACCCCCGGCTCCGCCGCCCGCAGCCCCAGGTCGTCGAGGAACTTCACCTCCTCGACCAGCGCGTCGACCGCCAGCCCGCCGTTGGGCTGGTCGATGCCGACGACGAGGAGATGCGGCTCCTTGCCGTTCTCGTAGCGGAAGGACAGGACGGCCAGGGTCTGCTCGCCGTAGGGGTCGGCCTTGCCGTACCAGGCGCCCTCGGACGTCACCCGGCCCATCCGGCTCGCCCACTCAGGCAGCGTCACCGCCACCCCGCTCCCGGCCGCCGTGTACGGCCCGGCGCCGGCCCCACCCGGCTCGTCGACCGCTGCCCGTTCGCCTGGCTCGTTGGCCGCTGCCGGTCCGCCTGGCTCGTTGACCGCTGCCCGTTCGTTCGGTTCGTTGGCCGCTGCCGGCCCGCCGGGTTCGTTGACCGCTGCCCGTTCGCCTGGTTCGCCGACCGCTGCCAGGGCGGCGAGCGTGAGGCGTGCCTCCGTCCCGCCGTCCGCCGCCAGCCGCCGCAGAAGGGGCTCGACCTCATCGGGCTCCAGAGCTCCCGCGAGCCGGGCCGCCCATAGCTCCGTCCGCAACGGGGAACGCCATCTGAGCAGGTCTCGGGCCTGGGTGATCGCCGTGTCGAACGTTGTCGTACTCACATCTGCACCGTATCGCCACCACGGACGCGAGATCCGCGAGACAGGAGCCGGCCACCACCCGGCATTTGAGAGGCAGGATCCGGCCACCCACCCGGATGTTCCCCGAAGCGGGTGACTCCGCCGCAGAACCGGCAGCTCACAGCGGTAGGTCTCGGCACGGTGACGCGGTATGTGGTTAATTGCTCGTATGACGAGCATGGGGAGCGGCCCTGATGTTCCATCGGACAGGGGCGTGGTTCGTGTCCCCTCCGGCGTCGAGAGGGACTTCGCCGTGCCCTTTCCGGTGGTGGCGCTGATCGCCTCCGCCGGTGGAATCGACGCGCTGTCACGCGTGCTGGCTCCCCTCCCCGCCGAGCTGGGCGCCACCATCTTGGCCGCCCTGCACCAGGACCCGCTCCGCCCCTCCCATCTGGCCGCCATCCTCCAGAAACGGACCGACCTCGCGGTCACGGTCGCCGAGAACAACAGCGAGATGCGGCCGGGCACGGTCATGGTGGTCCCGCCAGGACAGCACCTGCTGGTGACCGCGCAAGCCAAGATCGGCCTGATCGAGGCCGGGGACCTGCCACCGGCCCGCCCTTCGGCGGACCTGCTCCTGGCCACCCTGGCGGTCACCTGCGGCCCCCGTGCGCTGGCGGTCATCCTCACCGGCATGGGCCACGACGGCCAGGCAGGCGTACGCGCCATCGCGCACTGCGGCGGCACCGTCATCGCCCAGGACCAGGCCTCCTCCAAGTTCTTCGCCATGCCGTCGGCCGCCATCGACACCCACCATGTCAAGGAGGTCGTCGCCCTCGACGACATCGCCTCCGCGATCATCGAGCACATCGCAGCCGGCTGAGAGCAGGTTCGGTCTCGTGTCCTTCGCGTTTCCCGGCCGGTCGCATCGCTGGTGGCCTGCGACCGGCCGGGTTGCCCGCACGTTCTAGCGGTTGTCGCCGTCCAGCCCTGCCTTGCGCAGTGCCTCGGCCATGGCGCCCGTGGGAGCCGGACGGTCCTGGCGGCGTCCGCCGCGCTGCCCGTCGCCCCGGCCGCGCTGCCCGCCGTCACCGCCGCGCTGCCCGCCGTCGCCCCTGCCGTCGCCTCGGCCTGCGTCGCCGCGTCCGCGCTGGCCGTCACCCAGACCTGCCTGGCCGCCTTGCCCACGACCACCTCGGCCTGCACCTCGGCCGCCATCCCCTCGGCTGCCGCCACGGCCGCCGTCACCGGAGCCGGAACCGCCACCAGGGCCGCCACCGGAACTGGAACCCGGGCCGGGGCCGCCACTGGAACCCGGGCCGGAACCGCCACCGGGGCCGCCACTGGTGCTGGTGCCACCGGAGGGGCCGCGGCTGCTGCGGGTGTCGTCGCCGCGGGTGCCCTGGCGTCCGCCGCCTCTGCGGGGTTCGCCGGCGGCGGGTGCGGTCGTCTCGTCCTCCAGGCGAAGCGTCAGGGAGATGCGCTTGCGGGGGATGTCGACGTCGAGCACCTTGACGCGGACGATGTCGCCGGACTTGACGACATCGCGCGGATCCTTCACATAATTGCGGGACATGGCCGACACGTGGACCAGGCCGTCCTGGTGCACGCCGATGTCGACGAACGCGCCGAAGGCGGCCACGTTGGTGACCACGCCCTCCAGGATCATGCCGGAGGCCAGGTCGGAGATCTTCTCGACGCCCTCCTTGAAGGTGGCGGTCTTGAAGGCCGGACGCGGGTCGCGGCCCGGCTTCTCCAGCTCGCGCAGGATGTCCGTGACCGTGGGCAGCCCGAACGTCTCGTCCGTGAAGTCCGCCGGCTTGAGCGTGCGCAGCGCCGCCGTGTTGCCGATCAGGGTCTTGAGGTCGGTATTGGCCGAGCCCAGGATGCGGCGCACCACCGGGTAGGCCTCCGGGTGCACGCTGGACACGTCGAGCGGATCGTCGCCGCCACGGATGCGCAGGAAGCCCGCGCACTGCTCGAACGCCTTGGGGCCCAGTCGCGGCACACTCTTCAGCGCGGCGCGGCTGCGGAAGGGGCCGTTGGCGTCGCGGTGGCGGACGATGCTCTCGGCGAGCGTGGCGCCGATGCCGGACACGCGGGTGAGCAGCGGCGCCGACGCCGTGTTGACGTCGACCCCGACGCCGTTGACGCAGTCTTCGACGACCGCGTCGAGCGAGCGGGAGAGCTTGGACTCGGCCAGGTCGTGCTGGTATTGGCCGACGCCGATCGACTTGGGGTCGATCTTGACCAGCTCGGCCAGCGGGTCCTGCAGCCTGCGGGCGATGGAGACCGCGCCGCGCAGCGACACGTCCATGTCGGGCAGCTCCTGCGACGCGTACGGCGAGGCGGAGTAGACCGAGGCCCCGGCCTCCGAGACCACGATCTTGGTCACCGACGGCAGATGCGCGACCAGCTCACCGGCCAGCTTGTCGGTCTCGCGGGAGGCCGTGCCGTTGCCGATGGCGATCAGCTCGACCCCGTGCCGCTGCGCGAGCGCGCCCAGCACGGCGAGCGACTGGTCCCACTGCCGCTTGGGCTCGTGCGGGTAGATGGTCGCGGTCTCGACGGCCTTGCCGGTGGCGTCGACCACGGCCACCTTGACGCCGGTGCGCAGGCCCGGGTCGAGGCCCATCGTCGCCCGGCTGCCCGCCGGAGCGGCCAGCAGCAGGTCGCGCAGGTTGGTGGCGAACACCCTGACCGCCTCGTCCTCGGCCGCCTGCCACAACCGCATCCGCAGGTCGATGCCGAGATGCACGAGGATGCGGGTGCGCCAGGCCCAGCGCACGGTCTCGGTCAGCCACTTGTCGGCCGGGCGGCCCTCGTCGGAGACGCCGAACCGGGAGGCGATGCGCAACTCGTAGTCGGGGCTGTCGTCGGGCTCCAGGGTGACCGACAGCACCTCCTCCTTCTCACCCCTGAACATCGCGAGGATCCGGTGCGAGGGCAGCTTCGTGAACGGCTCGCCGAACTCGAAGTAGTCGGAGAACTTGGCCCCCGCCTCCTCCTTGCCGTCGCGGACCGCCGACACCAGCCGCCCCCGGGTCCAGAGCTGCTCGCGCAGGCTGCCGATGAGGTCGGCGTCCTCGGCGAAGCGCTCGATGAGGATCGCCCTGGCCCCCTCCAGCGCAGCGCCCGCGTCGGCCACGCCCTCGGTGACGAAGTCCTTGGCCGTGGCCGCGGGGTCGAGCGCAGGGTCGGCGAGCAACTGGTCCGCGAGCGGCTCAAGGCCCAGCTCGCGGGCGATCTGCGCCTTGGTGCGCCGCTTGGGCTTGTAAGGCAGGTAGATGTCCTCAAGCCTGGCCTTGGTCTCGGCCGCCATGATCTGCGCACGCAGCTCGTCGTCCAGCTTGCCCTGGGACTCGATCGACTCCAGGATCGCCGCCCTGCGCTCCTCCAGCTCGCGAAGGTAGCGCAGCCGCTCCTCCAGCGTGCGCAGTTGCGCGTCGTCGAGGGTGCCGGTGGCCTCCTTGCGGTAGCGCGCGATGAACGGCACGGTCGCGCCGCTGTCGAGCAGGTCGACGGCCGCCTGCACCTGTCCGTCGCGTACGCCGAGCTCCGCGGCGATCCGCTGATGAATAGAGAGCACTTGCCTGCCTTTCGATGGTCCCGCGGGTCAATTGTGCAGGACTACGCCGTCTTTGATGACCAGAGTGCGCGCAGGGTGAACGACCACCGCCTCCGCCGCGCTCCCGGCGGGCACCACGACAAGATCGGCCCGGTCGCCCGGCCTCAGGCCGTAATCGGCCAGCCCGAGCGCCGTGGCGCCGCCGTAGGTGGCCGCCTCCAGCGCGAGCGCGATGTCGTCGTCCCCGCGGAACGTGCTGCGGTAGGCGACGTGCATCGCCCGCTCCAGCATGTCGCCGGTGCCGTAGGGGCCCCACAGGTCGCGGATGCCGTCGTGCCCGCAGGCGACGGTCACGCCCGCGGCCCGCAACTTCTTGATGGGGGGCACGGGGAAGCTGTAGACGGCCGCGGTCACCAGCGCGACGCCCGCCTCGGCGAAGCCCTGGATCAGACGGTCCTGGTAAGCCTCGTCGAGCTGGCCGAGCGCGTAGGCGTGGCTGACCGCCACCCTGCCGCCCAGCCCGAGCGCCTTGGTGCGCTCGGTGATGAGCTCCAGCTCCCAGCCGCCCAGCGAGCCGCCGTCGTGCAGATGGATGTCGAGCCGGGCGCCGTGGCGCTCGGCCAGGCCGAAGATCACGTCGAGGTGGCGCACCGGGTCGCGGTCGCCGCCGGCCGGGTCGAGGCCGCCGACCGCCTCGACGCCGCTCTTCAGGGCCGCTTCGAGCAGCTCGGCGGTGCCCGGGTTGGTGAGCACGCCGTGTTGCGGGAACGCGACCTGCCGCACGTCGACGGGCGAGCCGGCGGCGGCTTCGAGCACGGCTTCGACGCCCCGGAGGCCCGCCTGCGGGTCGATGTCGGTGTGGGTGCGGACGTGGGTGGTGCCCGCCGCGCTCATGCGCGCCAGTAACGCGCCGATCCGCTCGACGCTCGGCACGCCGAGGCCGGCGCGGCGGCCGAGGTCGTTGCCGATGCGGCCCGCCAGCGTGTCGTCGGCGGTGTGCGGGACCCACGGACCGCCGTAGAGGGTCTTGTCGAGGTGGCAGTGCGCCTCGACCAGACCGGGCAGAACGAGCTGCCCTTCGATGTCGACGACCAGGACACCGGAGGCGTCGACGCCCGGATCGCCACGCTGGTCGCCACGTTGGTCGACGCCCGGGTCGGCACGTTGGTCAACACGCTGGTCGACGCCTGAGTCGCCACGCTGGTCAGCGGGTCGGTCGACGCGCTGATCGACACGGTCGATGCGGCCGTCGCGGATCAGGACGTCGGCGGGGGCGTCGAGGCCCCAAGGGCGCCCGCCGCGGAGCAACACGTCGGTCATGCCAAGCACCCTAAACGGCGGGACCGACGAATTCGGTGCCTCGGCCGTGACGGTTGCGGTCGGGGTGTCGGCGCGCGCCGGTCAGAGCTCGTCGACGTGGGAGACGTTGGCCACGTCACCGGGGTCCGTACTCGGCCGCCCCTCGAACCAGGCGTCAAGGATCTCCTCCAGCACCACGTCCGAGGTCAGCCGCAGGCTGAGCGCCAGCACGTTGGCGTCGTTCCACTTGCGCGCGCCGTCGGCGGTGTAGGCGTCGACGCACAGCGCGGCCCGGACGCCCGGCACCTTGTTGGCCGCGATCGAGGCGCCCGTGCCGGTCCAGCAGCAGACGACCGCCTGGTCGGCCCGCCCCTCGCCGACGTCTCTGGCGGCCAGCTCGCAGGCCCACGCCCAGTCGTCGCGCTCCTCCTCGGCGAGCGCGCCGTGGGCCGCCACCACCTCGTGCCCCCGCCTGAGCAACTGCGCCACGACTCGCTCGGCGACACCGTCCTTGCTGTCGGCGGCCACGGAAAAGCGCATGTGCCCTCCCTTCCTCACCACAGATGTACCAGCGCACCGGGCCTGAAGGGAATCCGCGAACGGTGGCGAGTGCGGCCCGCCTGGAACGGCCGATGAAACGGCGGGCACACCGGCGCCCGCGCGGAACGGAACGGGCGGCCGCTGCGCATATACCGTGGTCATCCGTGTCGCGCTGGCACATTGAGGTGCTATGTGCTTGGTTGTGGCGTCATATGACTATTGACGTGAGTGATATTCCGGCGCTCGCCCGAGGGTGCGCCGTTCTGGGCACGGGCGGCGGGGGCGACGTGCGTACGGGCTCGCTGGCCGCCGTCAGGGCGATCCGTCAGTACGGCGAGGTGCCGCTCATCGAGCTGGCCGACCTTCCCGACGACGCGCTGGTCGTGCCGCTGTCGGGCATCGGCGCCCCGACCGTCGGCCACGAGATGATCCACAGCGAGGACGAGCCGAAACGTATCGCCGACGAGATCGAGCGGATCTTCGGCCGCCGTCCGAGCGCGATCATGTCCTCCGAGATCGGCGGCTCCAACGGGGTGGTCCCCGTGGCGTGGGCGGCGCAGCTCGGGTTGCCGCTGCTCGACGCCGACGGCATGGGGCGGGCGTTCCCGGAGGTGCAGATGGTCTCCATGTACGTGGCGGGCCTCCCGGCCGACCTGGTGATCATGACGGACGTCGCAGGGAACGTGACGACCATCCGCCCGGTGGACGGCCTGTGGTCGGAGCGGCTGGCGCGGGCGGTGTGCGTGGCGTCGGGATCGAGTGCGCTGATGGCCGACTACGTGCTCACCGCAGCCCAGGCGAGGGGCGCGGTCATCGAGGGCACGGTCACGCGGGCCATCGAGGTCGGCAGGGCCACGGAGGGCGCGGCCGACCCTCTCCAGGCGCTCCAGGGCCGGCTCGGCGCCGGCCGGCTGATCACCGGCAAGCTGTCCGACGTGGCGCGCAGGACGACGGGCGGCTTCGTCCGCGGCACGGCCACCGTGGACGGCACCGGCGCCGACCGGGGCCGCACGCTGACCTTGGAGCTCCAGAACGAGAACCTGGTCGCCGTCGAGAACGACCGGGTACGCGCGATGGTGCCCGACCTCATCACCGTCGTGGACACCGAGACCGCCGGCGCCGTCCAGACCGAGGCCCTCCGGTACGGCCAGCGCGTCACGGTCCTCGCCTGGCCGTGCGACCCGCTCTGGCGCACGCCCAAGGGCCTGGAGACGGCCGGGCCCAAGGCGTTCGGCTACGACCTGGACTACGTTCCCGTCGAGGAGCTGATGGCGCGTGGCTGACCTGCGGATCGGGATCGACGTCGGCGGCACCAACACCGACGCGGTGGTGCTCGGCGCCGACAACCGGGTGATCGCGAAGGCCAAGCGGCCGACCACGCCCGACGTGACCGAGGGCCTGCGCGCGGCCCTGGACGCCGTCCTGGCCGAACTGCCCCCGCCCAGGACGCCGGGCGCATCAAAGAAGCCGGACGGAGCGGGCGCGCCGGAGCAGCGGATCACCCGGGTCATGCTCGGCACCACGCACGCCACCAACGCCATCCTGGAGCGGCGCAACCTCGGCCGCGTCGCCGTGCTCAGGCTCGGCGCCCCCGCCACCACCTCCGTGCCCCCGCTCTCCGACTGGCCCGACGACCTGCGCGCGGCCGTCTCGGCGGGTGAGGCGATCGTGCGCGGCGGCCACTACGTCGACGGCCGCGAGATCAGCCCGCCCGACCTCGACGCCGTCCGCCGCTTCCTGGACGGCACGGAGGCCGACGCCGTGGCGGTGACCAGCGTGTTCAGCCCGGCGAGCGACGAGCACGAGCGCCTGGTGGCGGAGCTGATCCGGGCGGAGTACGGCCTGCCGGTCTCGGTGAGCCACGAGATCGGCTCGCTGGGCCTGCTGGAACGCGAGAACGCCACCGTGCTCAACGCCGCCCTGTACGGCGTCGCGGCCCACGTCACCGGCGCCCTGGTCACCGCGCTGGCCGAGCGGGGGCTGGGCGCGCAGCCGTACCTGGCGCAGAACGACGGCACGCTCATGACGGTGGAGCACGCCGCGCGCCTGCCGGTGTCCACGATCGGCTCCGGCCCGGCGAACTCCCTGCGCGGCGCCGCGTTCCTGTCCGGCGTGACGGACGCGATCGTGGTGGACGTGGGCGGCACGTCCACGGACCTGGGGGTGCTGACCGGCGGCTTCCCGAGAGAGTCGGCGGCGGCCGTCGAGATCGGCGGGGTGCTGACGAACTTCCGGATGCCGGACATCCTGGCCATCGCGCTCGGCGGCGGGACCGTCGTGCGCGACCGGGGGATCGGGCCCGACTCCGTCGGCTACCGGATCACCGGGGAGGCGCTGGTGTTCGGCGGCGGCACGGTGACGATGACGGACGCGGCCGTCGCGGCGGGCCGGAGCCCGCGCGACGCGGCCGGCTGGCGCGAGCGCCTGGAGGCCGCCATCGACCTGTCAGAAAAAACCGGAATGACTGACATAGCGGAAGGAATCGGCGACGCCTTGTCCCGGGCGGTGGCCCTCGCGGATGAGCTGATCATCGACGCCGTGGACCGGATGGCGCTCGGCAGGGCCGACAGGCCCCTGGTCGCGGTGGGCGGCGGGGCGTTCCTGCTGCCCGATCACATCCCCGGCGCGAGCCGGGTGATCCGCCCCGAGCACGCCGAGGTGGCCAACGCCGTGGGCGCCGCGATCGCACTCGCCGGCGGCAGAGTCGATACGATCTTGCCTGCAGGAGATAACCGGTCAGAGGCCATCGAAAGGGCCAAGGTCGAGGCGGTCGCACGGGCCGTGGCGGCGGGGGCGGATGCCTCCGGCGTCGAGATCGTCGACCTCCTCGAAGTGCCGCTGAGCTACCTCTCCGAGCCCGCCGTGCGGGTACACGTCAAAGCTGCCGGACCCCTCGCCCGGTGACTGATCGAAAGGACCCCCCACCATGCGCTGGCACAAGCGCCTGCTGATCGCCGGGATCACCGGTGTCCTGGCCCTGACCGCATCCGCCTGCGCGGGCGGCCAGGTGCGCGGCGCCGGCGGGACAGGCCCGACGGCCACCCAGGCGACCCAGCCCACCCAGGCCGCGCAGGCCGGGCAGGCCAACGACGACACGTTCGTGTACGCGCCCAACCTGGACGTCGTCAGCGACTGGGACCCGGCGACCTCCTACTCCAACGAGATCATCGCCATGTCCAACATCTACGAGGGCCTGACCAGGTACGACTTCCAGACCCAGAAGGCCGAGCCGCGCCTGGCCACCGAGTGGACCTCGGCGAAGGACGGCAAGGAGTGGACGTTCAAGCTGCGGCAGGGCGTGAAGTTCCACTCCGGCGCCACCTTCGACGCCGGGACCGCCAAGAAGGCCATCGAGCGGACGATCGGGAAGAAGGGCGGCGCGGCCTACATCTGGGACGCGGTGGACACGATCGAGGCGGTGGACGCGGCCACGCTGAAGTTCACCCTCAAGTACGCCACCCCGCTCGACCTCGTCGCCTCCTCCGGCTACGCCGCCTACATCTACGACGTGGACGCGGTGGACAAGGACGGCAAGAAGACCGGCGGCACCGGCCCGTACACGATCGACTCCTGGCAGAAGGGCAAGGAGACCGAGCTCACGCTGAAGGCGTTCGAGGACTACTGGGGCGGCTGGCAGCCGGAGCAGTACAAGAAGATCGCCTTCCGCGTCACTCCGGAGATCACCACGGCCTGGCAGCTCCTGCGCAAGGGCGAGGTGAACTTCGTCCGGCGCCTGAACCCGCAGCTCTATGAGCAGGCCGGGACCACCGAGGGCGTGCGGACCGTGCAGTCGCCGTCCTTCCAGAACCTGCTGGTGCTGTTCAACACGGCGACCGGCCCGGCGAAGGACGTCAAGGTCCGGCAGGCGCTGCAGGCCGCGATCGACTACGACGGGCTCGCGGCGGCGCTCAAGGGCTCGGGCCAGAAGGCCAGTGGCCTGGTGCCGCAGGGCCTGCTCGGCCACGCCAACGCCATGCAGCCCAAGCAGGACCTGGCCAGGGCGCAGCAGCTCCTCGGCGAGGCCGGGTACGGCCCCGACAACCCCGAGCTCAAGCTCAGCCTGACCTACGCCCAGGGCGACGACGACCAGAAGCTGCTGGTCACGCTGCTCAGCTCAGCGCTGAAGCAGCTGAACGTGACCCTCCAGGCCAGGCCGATGACCTGGAACGCGCAGTGGGACCTGGGCAAGAAGCAGGGGCAGGACATCTTCGTCATGTACTGGTATCCGGACTACGCGGACGCCTACTCCTGGTTCGTCAACGTGTTCAAGAGCGCGGCCGAGCCGCAGTTCAACCTCTCCTACCTCAAGGACAAGGAGATCGACTCGGCCATCGACGCGCTGCCGCGCCTCACGGCCACCGACGCGATGCAGGCCGACCAGGCCTACCAGGACCTGCAACGCAAGATCATCGAGGAGCGGGCGGCGGTGGCCGTGCCGTACGTGCAGACCTACCAGCGCGCGCTCACCGGCGACGTCGAGGGGTATGCGGACAACCCCGCCTATCCCAACGTGGTCTTCTTCCACGACCTCAAGCGCGCAAGCTGACTCATGCTCCGTCAACTGGCCCGCCGGCTCGGCCAGACCCTCCTGGTCGTGACCGGCGTGGTCGCGCTCACGTTCGCGGTCATGCGGCTGGTGCCCGGCGATCCGGCGGTGGCCTTCGCCGGGCCGAAGGCCACGCCCGAGGAGCTCGCGGCGGCGCGCGAGCGGTTCGGGCTGGACGATCCGGTCCTGGTGCAGCTCCTGCACTACGTGCGCGACCTGGTCACCGGCGACTGGGGCGTCAGCCTGCGCACCAGGCAGCCGGTGCGCGACGACCTCTACCTCGCCTTTCCCGCCTCTCTTGAGCTGGTCGGCACGGCGCTTGTCGTCGCGGTAGTCGTCGGCATTCCGGTCGGCGTACTCGCCGCCCGCTATAAGACGAAATTTCCGGACTTTGGGGTGCGGTTCGTCAGCGTGCTGGCCGTCTCCGTCCCCGTCTTCTGGCTGGCCCTGACCCTGCAGACCGTCTTCGCCGGCAACCTCGGCTGGTTCCCGGTCGCCGGCGAGTACGACACCACCCTCGACACCACCAGCCCCCTCACCCTGTGGACCAACGTCACCGTCGTCGACGCCCTCATCACCGGCAACTGGCCCATCTTCGCCAGCACCCTCGAACACCTGGTGCTGCCCGCCCTCGTCGTGGCCGCCTACCCCACGGGCGTCATCGCCCAGATGACCAGGGCGGCCCTCATCGAAGAGTCGAGCCAGGACCACGCCCGGCTGGAGCGGGCGCTGGGCTTCGGCGAGACGTCCATCCTGACCAGATTCGCCCTGAGACCCGCCTTGAGCCCCGTCCTGTCGCTGATCGCCCTGGTCTTCGCCTACGCGATCGTCAACGGCTTCCTCGTCGAGGCCGTCTTCAACTGGCCCGGCCTGGGCCGCTACGCCGCCGAGTCGATCCGCTCGCTGGACACCCCGGCCATCGCGGGCGTCACCCTGCTGGTGGCCCTGATGTACGTCCTGGCCAACCTGGTCGTGGACCTCCTGCAGGGCTTCGTCGACCCGCGGACGAGGGCGCGATGACGGACGTCGAGGCGCCGCTGCGCCGCACGTTGCCGAGGATCCCCGACCGGTTCGCCGCCCTGGGCGCGGTGCTCATCGTGATCGTCGTCCTGGCCGCGGTCTTCGCGCCGTGGCTGGCGCCGTACCCGGTGGACGAGCTGAACCCGCTGGCAGGGCTGCAGCCGCCGAGCGCCGCCCACTGGTTCGGGACCGACAACGTCGGCCGCGACGTGCTCACCAGGATCCTGTACGGCGGCCGCACCTCGCTCTTCATCGCCGTGGCCGTCCTGGCCGCGTCGGCGCTGGCCGGGGTCACGCTGGGGGTGGTGGCCGGGTACGCGGGCGGCTGGCTCCGCGACGTGATCATGCGGATCACGGACGTGTTCCTGGCCTTCCCCGCGCTGCTGCTCTCCCTGGCCCTGGCGGTCGTGCTGCAGCCCAGCGTGAACACCGTCGTCCTGGCCATCGCGGTGACCTGGTGGCCCTGGTACGCCCGGCTGGCCTCCTCCGTGGCGGCCTCGATCGCCACCCGCGGCTACGTGGACGCCGCCCGGTGCCTCGGCGTGCCCGCCCCGCTGATCATCGCGCGGCACGTCCTGCCGAACTCGCTCACCCCCGTCCTGGTCCAGCTCTCCCTGGACGCGGGCGGCGTGATCCTCACCTCGGCGGCGCTGTCGTACCTGGGGCTGGGCGCGCAGGAGCCGACGGCGGAGTGGGGGCTCATGGTGGCGCAGGGCCAGGCCCTCTTCACCACGAACTGGTGGGTCGTGACCTTCCCCGGGCTGGCCATCCTGGTGACGGCCTTCGCGTTCAACGTGCTCGGCGAGGGCCTGCGCAACGTGCTCGACCCGAGGAGGGCGGTGCGATGATCGAGGTACGCGACCTCCAGGTCCGCTACGGCGGGCGGCTCGTGGCCGACGTTCCGGAGCTGGACGTGGGCGCGGGGGAGTGCGTGGCGATCGTGGGGGAGAGCGGCTCGGGCAAGTCCACGACGCTGCTCTCGCTCCTGGGCCTCATCCCGGACGCCGACGTCTCCGGACGGGTCAGCGTCTGCGGCGTCGACGTCCTGACCGCCCGCCCGAGCCGGCTGCGCGAGATCAGAGGCGCCAGGGTGGCGCTCGTGACGCAGTCGCCCCAGGCCGCGCTGAGCCCCGCCACCCGCCTCGGCGTCCTCATGCGCCGCGCGCTCAAGCTGCACGGCAAGCCGCGCTCGGCCCAGGTCCTGGCGGAGGCCGTGGCGGCGGTCATGCTCGATCGCGAGATCCTGCGCCGTTACCCCCACGAGATCTCCGGCGGCCAGGCCCAGCGCTTCGCCATCGCGCTGGCCATCGCGCTGGGCGCCGAGGTGATCCTGGCCGACGAGCCGACCAGCGCCCTCGACGTGACCGTGCAGGCCGAGGTGGTCGGCGTGCTGCGCCGGCTCAGGCAGGAGCGCGGGCTGGCGCTCCTGCTCGTCTCCCACGACCTCGCCCTGGTCTCGACGATCGCCGATCGGGTGCTCGTCATGCGCGCGGGCGTGGTGGTGGAGTCGGGCCCCGCCGCCCGGGTGCTGGCCGAGCCCGCCCATCCCTACACCCGCGAACTGCTGGAGGCGCTGCCGTGACCAGGCTGAGGGCGGAGCGGGTGACGCTCGCGTACGGCCGGCGCCCCGTCGTGCACGACGTGAGCCTGGACGTCACCGAGGGCGGCGTCGGCCTGATCGGGGAGAGCGGCTCGGGCAAGACGACCCTCGCGCGCGCCTTCCTGGGCCTCCTCAGCCCCATCTCCGGAAATATCTGGTACGGCGACCAAACTCTGAAAAAAGTGGACATGAGGGCGTTCCGTCGAGATGTCCAACCCGTCTTCCAGGCCGAGGCCCTCGACCCCCGGATGCGCGTCGGCGCCTCCATCGCCGAGGCCCTGCCCCGCGCCGCCCGCGCACGGGTGCCGGAGCTGCTCGACCAGGTCGGCTTGGACCCGGAGCTGGCCACCCGCCGCCCCCACCAGCTCTCCGGCGGCCAGCGCCAGCGCGTGGTGATCGCCAGAGCCCTGGCCGCCGGCCCCCGGCTGCTCATCCTCGACGAGCCCACCAGCGCCCTCGACGTCACCGTTCAGGCCAGGATCCTCGACCTGCTGGCCGCCCTGGACACCGAGCGGCTGCTCATCACCCACAACCTGGCGATCGTGGCGCGGTTGTGCCGCACCTCGTACGTGTTGTTCGCGGGCCGGGTCGTGGAGTCGGGCCGCACGAGCGACCTCCTGGCCCGCCCGGCCCACCCCTACACGCGCGCCCTGCGGGACGCCGTGCCCACGCTCGGCGGCCCTCCGCCCGAGGCCAAGGGCAGGACCGAGGCCGCGCCCGCGGCGACCGGCTGCCCGTTCCGGCTGCGCTGCCCGCTGGCCGGGCCGGACTGCGAGCAGCCGCCCCCGCTCAGGGACGTGGACGGCCGCCAGGTCGCCTGCCACCGCGCGGAGGACGTCCTCGCGCGGTGAGCCGGCTCACGGGGTGTACCGCGTCTTGAGGTGCGCGCAGACGTCTTCCGACAACTTCCCCATCAACCTGGACAGCTCAGCCCGATCCGCCTCCGACCACCCGGCCAGCGCGCCCTCGAACCACTCCGTGGTGACCCGGCGGCACTTGGCGGCGACCTCGGCCCCCTCCTCGGTGAGCGCGATGCGCCAGGCCCTGCCGTCGTCCGGGTCGCGTACCCGCTCGACCAGCGCGCGCTGCTCCAGCGCGGCGACGTGCCTGGTCACGTGCGGGCTCTCCACCTGCAGTCCCTCGGCGATCAGCCCGATCCTGCGCGGCTCGGCGGCGTCCAGCAGGTGGACGAGGATCTGAACGTCGGGCCGGTCCAGCCGGACGCCGGCGGCCTCGGTCAGCCGGTCGTGCGTCTTGCCCCGGTTGAGCGTCGTCACGAGCTGGCGGAAGGCCGACACGGTCGCGTTGAGGTCTGCGTCCATCCGTTTGCTTACCTAACTTACGTATGTATTATCTCTTCTGATTACTTACCTAAGTTATCCAAAGGAGCCGACATGGCGACAGTGGTCGCGCCCGCGACACACGAGACGTCCACCAAGAACCCCTGGCCGGCGGTGGTGGCCTTGGCCTTCGCTGCCTCCATCGCCGCCTTGCAGAACACCGCGGTGGTCCCGTTGCTTCCGGTGTTGCAGCGCGAGCTCGGCGTCTCGCTCACCGCCGTGAGCTGGACCCTCACGGTGAGCCTGCTGGTCGCGGCGGTGGCCACGCCGTTGTTGTCCCGCTTCGGCGACATGTACGGCAGGCGGACGATGATCCTCGCCGCCCTGGTCCTTCTCGTGGTGGGCTCCGTCCTGGCCGCCCTGGCGCCCTCGCTGACGGTATTGATCGTGGCCCGGGTGTTGCAGGGGTTCGTGGCCGCGCTCGTCCCGCTGGCGATCGGCGTGGTGCGCGACACGCTGCCCAGACGGCAGCTCGCCACCGGGATCGGCGTGCTCAGCGCGACGATGGGGTTCGGGAGCGGCGGCGGGATGATCCTGGCCGGGCTGACCTCGGGGAACTGGCACCTGGCCTTCTGGATCGTGGCCGGCATCTCGCTGGTGGCCGCCGTCATCGTGTCCGTGCTCGTCCGTGACGGCGCTCCGGCCGGACGGGGCCGTCCCGATCTGCTCGGCGCCGCGCTGCTGGCCGGCTGGCTGGTCGCGCTCATGCTGGCCATCAGCGAGGGCGGCTCGTGGGGCTGGACCTCACCCGGGGTGCTCGTCCTGTTCGCCGCCGCGGTGGTCCTGGCGGCCGTGTGGGTGCTGGTCGAGCGCCGCGTGGCGGAGCCGCTGGTGGAGATGGCGATGCTGGTGCACAGGGGCACGATCGGCGCGACAGTCTCCTCGCTGCTGCTCGGCTTCTCCTTCTTCCTCCTGCTGACGGGCATGTCCGGCTTCGCCCAGGTGCCCGAGAGCACCGGCTGGGGGCTGGGCGCCTCCACCCTGCAGGTCGGGCTCTACCTGCTGCCGAGCACGGTGTTCATGCTGGTGATCTCGCTGTTCGCGGGCAGCTTCATGCGCCGCTTCCAGGCGTCGTCCATGGTCGCGGCGGGATCCGCGATCACCGGGCTGGCCGGGCTCTGGCTGGTCCTCGCGCACGACGCCCCGGCCCACCTGTACGTGGCGTCCTCGCTCATGGGCATCGGGCTCGGCGTCGGCTACGCGGCCCTGGGCACCATGGCCGTCGAGCATGTGGAGCCGGCCAAGACGGCCCTGGCGGCAGGCGTGAACGCCCTCGTCCGCATCGTGGGCGGCAGCACGGCCGGCGCCACGATCGCCGCCGTCCTGGCCGCCCGGCCCGGCGTGCCCGGCTACCAGTGGATCTTCGGCGTCGCGGCCGCGGCCGGGATCGTGGCCGCGGCCTTCGCGGCCGGCTACGGGCGGCTCAACCGCGGGCTCGTCACAGCGCCTTCAGCCCGCTGATCACCTCTAGCAGCACCTTCGCGTCGGGAGCGGGGGGCGGGAGCTCGACCTGAACGAGCTCCTGCGCGTGCAGGTCGCCGACGAGCACCCGGACCACGCCGATGGGCAGGTTCAGCTCGGCGGCGACGTCCACGAGCCGGGTCGGTTTCGTACACTTCTGCATGATGATGAGGTGCTCGGGACCGAGGCCCATGGGCGGCGTCAGGCCGCCGGACGTGATGATCACCGCGATGAGGTCGATGGCCTCGCTCGCGGGGACCGTACGGCCCCTGGTCAGCAGGTACGCCGGGACGATGGGACCGGCGTCCTCGTCCAGCCAGCGCTCGTCAGTCACTTCGCACCACCCGCATGGGGCGAGCGGGTTCCGTCACGTGCGCCTCCGGTTCCGGGTCGGCCACGTGCTCTTCCGGGATCAGCACGATCGCGGTGGTCCCTCCATATGGTGAACCGCGTAACGTGACGCGGATGTCGTGCCTGGCGGCCAGACGGGAGACGACGAAAAGGCCGAGCCGATCGCTGTCGGCCAGGTCGAACTCCGGTGGGCTGGCCAGCCGCTCGTTGAGATCGGCCAGCTCCTCTGCGCTCATCCCGAGCCCGCGGTCCTCGACCTCGAAGGTGAAGCCGCGAGCCGCCTCCTCTCCGCGCACGATGACCGGGGTGTGCTCGGGGGAGTAGACGGTGGCGTTCTCGATGAGCTCGGCGATCAGGTGGATCACGTCGGCGACCACGGGCCCCGCCAGGCGCTTGCCCGACATGGGCTCGACGGTGACCCGCTGGTAGTCCTCGACCTCGGCCGTCGCGGCGCGGGCCACGTCGTGCAGGGCCACGGGCCTGCTCCAGCCGCGTCCCGGCGTGGCGCCCGAGAGGATGATCAGGCCCTCGGCGTGCCGGCGCATGCGGGTGGTGAGGTGGTCGAGCCTGAACAGGTCGTCCAGCGCCTCGGGATCGGTGGCCCGGTGCTGCATGTCCTCCAGCTGGATGCGCTGGCGATGCAGCAGCGCCTGGCTGCGCCTGGCAAGATTGCGGAACACGTGACCGACCCCCTCGCTGAGCTGTGCCTGGCCGACGGCGGCCTCGACGGCTGTCTGCTGGACCGTGGAGAAGGCCTGGCCGACATCGTCGATCTCGACCGTGCTGCTGGCCACCGAGAGATCGGGCATCTCCACCGTCTCGCCCTTGCGCAACTTGGCGACCACGTGCGGCAGCCGCTCCTGAGCCACCTCCAGCGCGGCCATCCGCAACGAGCCGAGCTCCTTGGACAGCCGGTCGCCCATGCGCAGCGAGACCGCGATCGACAACACCACCAGCGCCAGACCCGTCCCAGCGAGCAGGAACGCCCTGTTGAGCACTTCGTCGGCGACCGGGTCGGCCCGGGTGTTGAGCATCGTGCTGGCCCGCATCTGCACGTCCTGGAAGGACTTGGCCAGCCCGTCCGTGGTGCTCAGCCAGGCCGAGGGCGTGCCCCCGGCGATGATCTGGTCCTCCATCAGCCGCATGCGCTGGTAGGCCGTGGAGGTGATCAGCGCCACCTGGGTGTCGCGCAGGACCGGATCCAGCTCCCCCAGCGCCTGATCGATCAGGAAGCGCCGGTTGCCGACGAGCTGGGTGAACACCCTGCGCTCCGCGGCCGTCGTCGCCCCCAGCCCGATGGCCTGCTCCCGGGTGAGCAGCTCCTTGGCGTAGCCCATGTCGATGACCACGCGCGACTGCTCGTAGATCGGGATGTCGTCGATCAGCGCGACCCGCTTGTGCAGGCCGAACAGCGTGTCGACGACCGAGCTGTAGCTCTCCACGGTGTGCAGACGGTCGGATAGGCCCGTGTCGATCTCTCCTCGGATCGCGTCGAGCCTGTCGAGTTGCGTGTTCACCGCGTCCACCTGCGTGCGGATCTCTTCCGATCTGTCCTTGGAAATGCTGGAGAGCTGCCTGAACGTGTCGCTCACGGCATCGGTACGCGTCCGCTGCGTGTCCACGGCCGGCTTGCCCGCCGAGTTACGCAGAAGCTTGGTCGAGACCAGGCGTTCGCGCTGAATCTCGATGATGAGTTTGTACGCGGGTAGGCGGAGGTTCGTCCAGAGTGTCTTGTACTGGCGTAGATCCAAACTCTCGGTGGCGGTGACGGCGGTGATGACGCCCCACAACACCACCATGGAGGTCAGCGGCACCAGGAGCAGTCCAATGATCTTCATGCGGATCGTTCGGCTGCGGCTCATGGCACCTCACTCCGGTCGGTCCCAAGCTGGCAACCCCGGACGGGACAAGCCCCGAGGATAGCAATTCGATCACCAGATTGCCCAATTTTTCGGGGCTTTTGGACACATATCCTTGATCTTGGAGTAGGTTTCCCCGGGTAGATCGGTGACAGAGGGGGAAGCGTTGCGCCGTCGTCTCGCAGCGGCCGCAGCGCTGATGCTCCTCGCGGCCTGCTCGGCACCCGCGGAGGTGCCTCAGGCCCCGGCCGGGCTCTCGCCGTTCGTCTACGTCAACAACCTCGACGTCATCTCCGAATGGGACCCCGGCAAGTCCTACTCCAGCGAGATCGTCGCCTTCCAGAACATCTACGAGACCCTCACGCTCTGGAACCCAGTCACCAAGAAATCCGCCCCCCGGCTGGCCACGTCGTGGCGCTCATCGCCCGACGGCCGGACCTGGACCTTCCACCTGCGCACGGGGGTGACCTTCCACACCGGCAGGCCCCTGGACGCGACGGCGGTCAAGGACTCCATCGAGCGGACCGTGCGGACCAAGGCCGGGGCCTCCTACATCTGGGACGCCGTCTCCTCCATCAGGGTGGAGGACCCGGACACGGTGACGTTCGCGCTGAAGTACTCGGTGCCCCTGGACCTGGTCGCCTCGGCGGGTTACGCCGCCTACATCTACGACACCAAGGCGGCGCCCGACCTCGGCACGTGGTTCGCGAGCGGCAGGGACGCCGGCACGGGGCCGTACACGGTGGCGAGCTGGCAGAAGGGCAAGGAGGAGGAGCTCACGCTCAGGGCGTACGACGACTATTGGGGCGGGTGGAACCGGCCGCACTACAACGCGGTCACGTTCCGGGCCGTGCCGGACCCCGACAGGGCGTGGCGGCTGCTGCAGCGCGGTGAGGCGAGCTTCGTGGACCGGCTCAGCCCCCGGCTGTTCGCCAGGGCCTCGGTGACACCGGGCGTGCGGACCTCGGAGCGGCAGTCGTTCCAGACGGCGATGTTGCTGTTCAACACCGCGAACGGCCCGATGAAGGACATCCGCGTGCGCCGCGCGATCCAGCGGGCGGTCGACTACCGGGGCCTGGTCAAGCAGCTCAAGGGCGCCGCCGCGCCGGCCAGCGGCGTGATCCCCGACGGCCTGATGGGCCACGCGCCCGGCCGGGTCCCCGCGCAGAACCTCGAGGTCGCGGCCGAGCTGCTGCGCCGGGCGGGGTACGGCCCGGGGGGCAAGCCGCTGCGGCTGCGCATGACGTACGGGGAGGGCGACGCGGACTGGCGTCTGCTCGCCACGAGCCTGACCAGGACCCTGCAACCGCTGAACGTCACGGTCGAGGCCCGTCCGATGCCCTGGAACGACCAGTGGGAGCAGGGCAAGAAGCGCGGCCAGGACATCTTCGCGATGTACTGGTGGCCCGACTACGCCGACGGCTACTCCTACTTCGGCAACGTCTTCCACAGCGCGGACCCGCCCGTGTTCAACCTGACCTACCTGCGTGACCAGAACCTGGACGCGCTGCTGGACACGGTGCCCGAGCTGACCGTCACCGACAAGCCGGCCGCGCAGCGGGCATACGAGCAGGCCACCACCCGGGTGCTCGACCAGCGGGTCGCCGCCGCGCTGCCGTGGGTGGTCAACTATCAGCGGGCCTACCTGGGCACGATCCAGGGCTACGACGACAACCCGGCCTACCCGGACGTGGTCTTCGTCTACGACCTGCGGCCCTCCGGCTGACCCTCGACCCGCTCGCGCAGTCGCTGCCTGATCTCCTCGGGGGTGTAGGCGCGGCGGCGCCGTTCGGCGCGCGCGATCACCACCCCCGTGGCCGCGACACCCATGATTCCCGCCAGACCAAGCATCTTCCACCAGCGCATGTTGCCTAGGCTAGCCCTGTGCTGACTCTCGACGAGGCCGTCAAGGTGACGAGGACCGGCGATCTGTGGGTCTTCCGCGGTCGTTCCGTGCCCGACCGCGCCATCCAGACGATGACCAACAGCCCGGTCAACCACGTGGGCATGGCCATCGTGATCGAGGACCTGCCACCGATGATGTGGCACGCCGAGCTCGGCAGGTCGCTGCTCGACCTGTGGGCCGGCACCCATCAACGCGGGGTGCAACTGCACGACCTGCGGGAGGCGGTGACGACCTGGTCCGACAGATACGACCAACGCGCCTGGTTGCGCCAGCTGGAGCCAGAGGCGACGCAGGAGATGGAGGACGCCGCCCTGCGCACGGTCGCCCGGCTCGACGGCACCCCGTTCCCCTCGACGGCCAGGCTGGCCGCCCGCTGGGCCAGGGGGCGGGTCCCGCGCAAAGGCCGTACGGAGGAGACCCTGGAGCGCGCCTACTGCGCGGAGGTCGTGGCGGTCACCTACGAGGAGATGGGGCTGCTGCCGGACCGGCGCCGCCCCAACTGGTACGACCCCGGCCGGTTCTGGAGCGGCGACGACCTGGAACTGCTCATGGGCCGCAGGCTCGGCAACGAGATCACCATCGGGGTGGAACGCACGCGCGGTGCCGGCCAGGCGTGATTTCGATCGCGGGCTGGGTCGCGGACACCGAAACGCGGGCGCCGATGGCAGGCTGGGAGGATGCGCCTGGCAACCTGGAACGTCAACTCCGTCAAGGCCCGCCTGCCCCGCCTGCTTGAATGGCTGGCCGAGGCCGAGCCCGACGTCCTGTGCCTGCAGGAGATCAAATGCCCTGCGGAGGCGTTCCCGGCGGCGGAGGTCGGCGCGCTCGGCTACGCCGTCGCGGCCCACGGCGACGGGCGTTGGAACGGCGTCGCGCTGCTGTCCAAGGCCGGGCTGGACGACGTGACGCTGAGCTTCCCCGGCGAGCCCGGCTTCGGCGCGCTCGACGGGATCGGCGCCGCCCGTCCCGAAGCCCGCGCCATCGGCGCGACCTGCGGCGGGATGCGGGTGTGGTCGCTGTACGCGCCGAACGGGCGCACGGTGGACTCGCCGCACTACCGCTACAAGCTCGACTGGTTCGCGGCGCTGCGCGAGGCGCTGGAGCCGGAGCTGGCGGCCGGGCCGCTGGTGGCGTGCGGCGACTACAACGTGGCGCCGACGGACGCCGACGTGTGGGACCCGGCGCTGTTCGTCGGCGCCACCCACGTCACGCCCGCCGAGCGCGAGGCGCTGGCGTCGTTGCGGGCTCTCGGGCTGCACGACGTGGTGCCGACGCCGATGAAGGGGCCGCATCCGTACACGTATTGGGATTACCGCGCGGGGATGTTCCACCAGAACAAGGGGATGCGGATCGATCTCGTGTACGTGAGCGCGGAGGTGGCGGAGCGGGTCACGGGCGCGTACGTCGATCGCGAGGCGCGTAAGGGGAAAGGGCCTTCCGATCACGCGCCGATCGTGGTTGACCTCGAACCGTAATTCAGGTCACAAACTGCTGTCGTTTGAGTATCCTGTGTTCTCAAATGCTTCGGGGGCATTACCTCTACCAGGCTTGCAGGGGGGATCCTCATGGAACCTGCAGACGGTCGCGTCATCTTATTCATCCTCATCGCAGTCGCCGTGTTCGCCCTCGGCCGCCGATTCCAGGCCATGATCATCATGCGTCAGGTGTGGAAGCAGAGCGCCAAGCAGGTGACGGCTCGAAAAGTGGTCGCGCACAATGCCGCTAAGTCGATGATCGGGATCACCGTGGTCGCGGTGTTCGTGATCTGGGTGGCGGTCAACCTCAACCGGATCATGTGATCCGGGCTGCGCGCGCCGGCGGCTCGCGGCCGGAGGGCTGACCAACTCGGAGCCCTTGACCGCGATCCGCCGACCGCTGTCCGTGTTGTGTGGGTCAGTGGTTTGTGGGTCGGGGGTTTGTGGGTCGGGGGTTTGTGGGTCGGGGGTTTGTGGGTCAGCGTGGCTTTGTGGGTCAGTGGCGGCGGCGCTTGGTGGCCATCAGCCAAGCTGTCATCACGGCCGCACCGGCGGCGGCCAGGCTCACCGACCGCGTCAGGTGTACGGCGCGGCGAATGTCCTTGACGTCGGGCGCGGGACCGTCGCCCATGGTGGGGCGGTGCTCGGTGCGACCGCCGTAGACGTTCGCGCCCCCCAACGTGACGCCGAGCGCGCCGGCGAACGCGGCCTCGCACCGGCCGGCGTTCGGGCTGGGATGCCGATGGCCGTCCCGTCGCAACATGGCCAGCGCGTTCTTCGGATCAGGCCCCGTCAGGACCGTGAGCAGGCCCGTCACCCGTGCGGGCACGTAGTTCGCCACGTCGTCGAGCTTGGCCGCCGCCCATCCGAACCGTTCGTAGCGGGGGGAGTGGTGGCCGATCATGGCGTCCAGCGTGTTGATCGCCCGGTACGCCAGCAGTCCGGGCACCCCCGCCACCGCCCCCCAGAACAGGGGGGCCACGACGGCGTCGGAGGTGTTCTCGGCCAGCGACTCGACCGTGGCCCGCGCCAGCTCCGGAGCCTCCAGCCGGGAGGGGTCCCGGCCGCAGAGGTGCGGCAGCCGGGCTCTGGCGCGCTTGAGGTCGTCGCGTTCCAGCGCCTCGGCCAGGTAGGCGCCTTCGCGGGCGAGCGTGGTGCCGCCGAGCACGGCCCAGGTGGCGACGGCGGTGGCCGCCGTACGGGCCAGCGGGTGGGGCAGGCGCTGTGCGGCGAACCCGAGCCCGGCCGCGCCTGCGACGCACACCGCGACGTGAACGACTCCGCCGGCCCTCCTGTCGGTGTACCCGAACTTCTCCAGTCGCGCGGCGGCGCGCCCGAACACCGCGACCGGGTGGGCGGCGCTGCGCGGGTCGGCGATCAGCCGGTCGAGGGCCACGCCCAGAGCGAGGCCGAGCGGGTCATACCAAATGGGCATGAAGCTCATCTTCGTACGTATCCAGCCAGGCCGCGGCCCGGCGGATGCGCTGCCCCGCGCCGCCGGCCCACATCTTGGCCCAGCCACCGCCCGCCGCCGCGCGGGTGCGCATGACCGTGTAGGAGCGTTGGAAGCGGACCCTGGCCAGGTCGAGGAGGCGGCGGCGGTCGCGGGGGCCGACGCCGTACGCGTCGCAGAACAGGCGGAGACGGGCGCCCACGTCGAGGTTGCGGAGCAGCGGGGAGCAATCGACGGGGTCGGCGATGGGCCCCCAGTGGCGCAGGGTGGTGACGACGTCGAACAGCCGGGTCGTCGGCCTGGCAAGATCAAAATCAATCAGCGCGTACGGCTGGTGCTCACGAAAAATCACGTTTTCCGGCGTCAAATCACAATGTCCGACGACTTCTGGCGCTTTGTCATCATTCGACCCGCCGTTCCACCCACCCATCGTGAGCGGAAACCCGGCCGTCGCATCGTGATATTCCCGCACCAGCACGGCAAGCCCGGCCAGCGCCTCATCCGTCACGCTCTCCAGCCGCAACCCCGTCGAACCCGGGATGTACGTGAGGATCTCGCGCCCGAGCCCATCCATCCCCACCACCCTCGGCGCCCCCTCGAACCCGGCGCCCTCAAGGTGTCTGAGCAGGGCATGCACGGCGGGAGTCGACGAACTGGCCGGTCTGCGCACAGTGTCCCCAACGCGCACCACTCCGGCAGTCACGTCCCCGCCCTGCAGGGGAATCTCATGCAGGAGCGTCGCGACCATGGCAAAACACCTTAGCCCCATTGCCCTGTCCCCGCCTGGCCTTTTCCCGGATTGTGTGTCACGGGGGAGCGCTGCCGGCAGCGACACGTCACAGCGGTCCCGTCACAGCGGTCCCGTACCGGCGGCCACGTGTCACAGCGCTGCGGCAACTCGCCTCGCCCTCGCCCCTGCCCTCGCCCACGACCCGCTCTCGCCCTGCCCTCGCCCACGACCCGCTCTCGCCCCGACCCCGGCCACTCCCACAGAGCCGTGCCGCGCGGTGCCGTGTCGCAACAGAGCAGCAGCGGCGCACCCCCTAACCTGGACTCCCATGCCGATCCTGCTCTCGGTGGCGGCATTCCTCATGACGCTCCTGGGCGGGCTGGTAGCCGACCGCGTCAAGGAACGCCGCCACCTCGTCCTAGGCGCCGCCGCCGGCGTAATGCTGGGTGTGGTCGCCTTCGATCTCCTCCCGGAAGCCCTCGCCCACGACGACATCCGAGTACACGGCGTACCCCTCCCCATGCTCACTTTCGCCGCCGCGTTCCTGGGCATCCACATCGTCGAGCGCTCCATGGGCATGCACGACGCTCACGAGGCCGACTACGCCACCCACCGCCACACCCGAGCCGGCATCGGCCTCGCCGCCGGCTCAGCCCTGATCGCCCACAGCTTCCTGGACGGAGCCGCGATCGGCGCCGCATTCCAGACGGACACCTCCCTGGCCGTGGCCGTCGCGATAGGAGTCATCGCTCACGACTTCACAGACGGCTTCAACACGTACACGATCACAGCCCTGTACGGCAACGCCCGCCGACGAGCCCTCACCCTCCTCGCCCTGGACGCCCTCGCCCCAGTCGCAGGAGCCACCCTGACCACCCTCATCACCATCCCCGACGAAATCCTGGGCGGCTATCTGGGCTTTTTCTCCGGCTTCCTCCTCTATCTGGCCAACTCAGACATCCTCCCCGAGGCGCACACTCCCCGCCGCGCCACAGGCTGGACCCTGACCGCTACGGTGGTAGGAACGCTTCTCATGTGGGGTGTGATCGGCTTGGCAGACTGACACGGGCAAAACGTGTGCGTGACAAGTCGCCGGATCATGCACAATAAGGCGGGAGCGCCCTTAGCTCAGCTGGATAGAGCATCGGACTTCTAATCCGACGGTCGCAGGTTCGAATCCTGCAGGGCGCGCTTTGATCATGGTCTGACCTGCGGTGATGCGGGATCGGATGCGTTCTAGAATTTCCGTCTGGCGTTTGTGTGCTCCGTGTGTGCTCGGATGCACCAACCCTGCACACACCATGATCCATTCGCCATCTCCGGCTGCTGCGGGAAGAGCGGCGGCCCCGCCTCGCCGCGAGCAGGTGGCGAATGCGGGGCCGGATGCTTAATCCGACTGTCAGCTCCTCAGTGAGATGAGTTTGCCCGGTTGGGCCTGGTCTTCCTGGCCGAAGAGCAGGGCGGCGGTCTTCTCCGCCGCGGCCGTGGCCACCTGTGGATAAACGGAGGTGTAGGTGTCGGCGGTGAACGCGCTGGAGGTGTGTCCCAGTGTTTCCTGGACCACCTTCATCTCCACCCCGGCGGCCAGCATCAGCGAGGCGGCGCCGTGGCGCAGGTCGTGGAGCCGGATCGGCGGCAGCCCGGCGAGATAGGCCAGCCACAGGAACTGGTCAGAGACGTACTGGGGGTGCAAGCGGCTGCCGTCGGGCTGGGTGAAGACGAACCCGCTGTCGGTCCACGCCTCGCCCATCGCCAGCCGCTCCTGACATTGCTGCTGCCGGTGGGCGCGCAGAACCTGGGTGGTGGCGGTGTCCAGGGCGATGGTCCGGACCGAGGCGTCGGTCTTCGGCGTGCCCTCGTGCACTTCCCAGGCCAGCTGCACCAGTTGCCAGTTCACGGTCAGAGTGTGGCCGTCGAGATCGACTTCCTTCCACCGCAGCCCGCACGCCTCGCCCCGGCGCAGGCCGCGGAGCGCGATCAGCTGGTAGAGGGCGAACAGGCGATGCGCTTTGGCTTCTTGGAGGAACCGGCGGGTGTGCGCGGGCGTCCACACCATGACGGAGGAGGGGCGCGGCACGCTGGTGTAGGCGTCGATCGGGTCGACCCGCCGCCCGCCCCGGCGTTGCTTCTCCGTCTCCCGGTAGGTGCGGTAGTCGGTCTGCCAGGCGCGCACCCGGTCCTCGGTCCACACCAGCGGTCTGGGCCGGGTCTTGGCCGGCATCTCCAGCACGGCGGCCGGGTTGAAATCGATCAGCCGGTCTTGCCGCATCGCCATGTTGAGCGAGTGGCGGAGGGTGGCGCGGATGTTGTGCATGGTGGTGACGCTGATCGCCCGCCGATACTTGACGCCCGCCCGCACCGCTGGGTCGGGGTCGGCGCGGCGTTCGGCGATGCTGTCGTTGAACTCCTCGATCTGCTCGAACATCAACGCGATGTCACTGACCTTGAGCTGATCCAACCGCAGCCGCCCTAGATACGGGATGAGGTAGAGCCGGATGTGCCCTTCGTAGGAGCGGCGGGTGGTCTCCTCGATCTTCCGCTTACGGTTCAGGAACTCTGCCAACCACTGCTCGACGGTGATCTCCTGGGTCAGATGCTGCCCGGTCTTGACCTTGCGGCGGACCGTCTCCACGTTCGGCAGCGTGTCGGTCTCGGCCAGCGTCCGCTTGATCAGGTCAGCGATCTGGGTGCGGGTGGCGGGCTCACGCGGATCGGCCAGCGCCAGCAGATCGCGCACCCGACCGAGTTCGGCCTCGGCGGCGTCCTGGGAGTCGAACCCGCTGCGGCGTAGCGGCCCGCGCCGCTTCCCGTCCACGCCGGGTGGGAGTTCGATCTGGTAGTTCCAGATGCCGTGCCGGTAGCTCCATCCGCCACCGGGACGGCGCAGCTTGGGGCATTGCTGCCCGAGTGCTTTGCCGTTGTCGTCGCGGCAGGAGCAGCGTTTGAAGGTGCGTCCTTCGGCCATCGTGTGTCTCGTTCCTGTTCTCTTCGGTGCTGTTCGGTCGGGCTGAGGTGGTGGCGAGCAGGGCGGCGGGAAGCACTGTTCGGCATGGTGCGGGTGCGTAACCGGGGCGGGCCGCAGGTCACGTCCCGCCCCGGGCGTTCATCCCGCCGCGTCGGCCACGGCCCTCTGTCGACCGCGGTCAGCGATGGCTGGGGTAGAGCGGCCAGTGGCCCCGGTCGTCATCGCCGTTGTGCGGGCGGCGATGCACGGGGGTTGGTGCGGCCATCCGGCGCGGCCGATGCGGCGTGATCGGGCGAGCACGCCCGTGGTGATCAACCCGTCACATGGATGGCCGTGTCGGACAGGGGAATCGACGCCCACCTGGATGGCGATGGTCAAGCCGAATCCGACGGTCACCGTGGCACGGGCGCGCAGACCGCGGCGGCACAGCGTCGTGGTGACCACCGTGTGCCGGCTCCTCAGAAGCTGACGAGTACAGGGGCGGTTCTGGTGCAGATGCGGAGGAACTCCGGCAGGCAGAATGAGACGGCTGGCTCCGCGACGGCCGATCGTTGGCGCCCGCCTGGGACGGCACCGCGGGACGGAAAGCAGAGGCGGGTGCGGGACGGATGAATCGATCTGCTCGGATCTGTGCTGTCGTTGTGGGTGTCACGTTGCTGTGGCCCGACCATCCGGGCCACCAATCCCTGTCACCTTCTAAATACCTGCCTGCAGGCGCGAAATAGGACAGCGCTGCAAGTAAAGACTTGACCATGGCGACGGGAGCCAGAACAGAAACAGCCGGACCTTCATCATCTGGACGAACCAGTAGAAGGTGCCCAGTTATGGTAGGCGACGGTTATCGTGGCACATATGGCGACGGATCAGAACGCTCGAACTTGCGGATTAAAAGTAGCCAGCTTTTGTAACAGCCCATGTCTCAACTTGTTTCATTGTATCATTTCGATTGCAAATGTCTATTTTCCGAATGTCCAAGAATGCCGCTCGGCGTTGGGTCGTATCGCGGGCCGAAGAGCATGCGTTGAGAATGTGGCGACGGCGTTTGCGGGGGTTCCTCGATGTCAATTGCATGGCCTTGACCGTTAACTTTGTGCTCGTTCGTACATCTATGCGATAGCCGCGAGCTACAGGCCGAGCATGCAGCAGGGTGACCACGTCCTGGCTAGTGAAGTCGCCGCGCAGGTGGCCGGTGGCCGGTTGCCCATGGCTCGGGCGATGAGGTCGACACCAGCTACTACCGCCGGTGCCTCCGATACGACGACGAGCAGCAAAGGCCGTGCGGCGCATAGCGCGACACCCTACACGCCACGCGCACGACAACCCTGCCCAGAACTCGAATCCGAAGATCAACCAACTAGGCAGTCGACTCGCTGGGCGAAATCACCCCAAAACCCGTGGATCACCGAGGCTAAGGACGGGGTGTTCCGTTTGGATAGAAATCCTCTAGGAATTGATCGGCGTGTTCAATGCAATGGCCGAAGGACGCTCCCTGCTTGCTTTCCTCGGTGCAGTAGACATTCTGAACCGTTCCGCTTTCGATTAGCCAGCAGCACTTTCCTTGGCCAAAGAGCTTCTTCTCGACTTCCGTCCAGCGTTCGGGATGGGTGTGTGGGGTGATGCTCTGGTAGAGGTCGGTCATGTGATCCGCTCTGTCTCCATGATGGAGCCCCCGAGGCTACATCGAATATCCGAACATGTTACCGACTGGATCTTCGCTTGGGGTGGAATCAAGGCGCACGGCTCGTCAGATGGCATGTCTGCTTAGCTAGGGGTGTCTGAGTGAGGTGATCGAATTGGACCGTGTGAAACGGTCGGGCTGACCGGGACGATACATCGAGTGAGCATGCCGCTCCACAACTTCAAATCGATTGGTACTCCATGCCCGCGACGTACCCCCCTTCCTCGTTGCTGGACAAGGCTGCCGAAGCGGTTTCGCGCTTCGGCAAGTCAGCTACACCCAAGCTGCGTGGAGGTGGTGGTCCGGAGGATCAACTGCGTGCACCTTTGGAGCGACTGTTCGAGGACATGGCTGCTGCTCTTGGCGTCGCTATCACGATGATCGGTGAGAAGTCGCTTACTACGCTTGGGGTGCGCCCTGACTATGCCGTGGATGTGGCCGGCGCTCGGGTGGGATACGTGGAACTGAAGGCCCCGGGGAGGGGGGTGCCGAGCACGTGGACGCCGAACAAGCACGAGAAGGGGCAGTGGGAGAAGCTCAGCCTGCTGCCAAATGTCCTCTATACAGACGGATGCCAATGGGCCGTCTTTCGAGACGGCGAGCTGATCGGCCAGGTTGCCCGACTGGACGGTGACATCCGCAAGGTGGGGGACAAGCTAGTTCCGGCCGACGGTGAGTTCACCAGAGTCGTGTCCGATTTCGTGTTGTGGAAGCCCAACCCTCCTCGGAACATCCGCCAACTGGTGCGCGCCGTTGCCGGGCTGTGCAAGCTGCTCCGTACCGAGGTAATCGAGACCATCGGGCGCGAGCAGCGGGGCGAGGAGAAGACCAAGGTCTTCACTGACCTGACCACCGACTGGCGCTTGCTGTTGTTTCCTGGCCTTACGCACGAAGAGTTCGCCGACGCCTACGCGCAGACGGTCACCTTCGCGCTACTCCTAGCCCGCGTCGATGGGATCTCGTTTGAGGGGCGCGCGTTGAGCCAGATCGCTGCTCAGCTCGGCAAAAGCCACTCCCTGATGGGCAAGGCCTTGGCCGTTCTCACACACGAAACCGTCGAAGGCCGAAGCGTTGTGGTCGAAACGCTCAAGCGGGTGATCGGCGCCGTTGATTGGGACAAGATCAGTGACGGTTCGGCCGATTCGTACCTGCATCTCTACGAACGGTTCCTCGAGGTTTACGACTCTGACCTGCGCAAGCAGAGTGGCTCGTACTACACGCCGAACGAGATCGTCTCGTTCATGGTCCGCTTCACCGAGGACATCCTGCGGAGCAGGCTTGGCAAGGAAAACGGATTTGCCTCCGATGACGTAGTTGTTGTGGACCCGGCGATGGGAACGGGAACGTACCTGCTCAACATTGTCAACCGCGTCGCTCAGACCGTAGAGGAGGAAGAGGGGAAGGGTGCTGTCCCCGGACAACTGAAGAAACTCTTCCGACGGCTCATCGGCATGGAGCGACAAGCGGGCCCATTCGCAGTCGCCGAACTGCGCCTGAACCAGGCGATCAGAGCCGAGTACGGGGCCGAGATAGCGGAGAAAGAGCAACGGCTTTTCGTGGCTGACACGCTGGATAGTCCGTTCGAAGGCACGACACTTGAACTGGGCTCGATGTACGAGCCGATCGTGCGTTCACGACGTGGTGCTAACAAAGTGAAGCTGGAGACACCAGTTCAGGTTGTCATAGGCAACCCGCCATATCGCGAGCGCGCGAAGGGGATGGGCGGCTGGATCGAGCAGGGTGAAGAGAATACTGAGCTTGGCGTCCCGCTTCATGCCTTCAAGGCAGAAAATCGCGGCAAGTACGAATATGTCCTGTCCAACCTGTACGTTTACTTCTGGCGCTGGGCGACTTGGAAGGTTTTCGACGCCCACCCAGAGCAGCCTTCAGGCATCGTTGCCTTCATCACTACTGCGGGCTATACGCGAGGTCCTGGCTTTGCGGGCATGCGCGAATACCTCCGGCGCACAACCGATGAAGGCTGGATCATCGACCTATCGCCGGAGGGACATCAGCCTGATGTTTCAACGCGCATCTTCCCGGGCGTACAGCACCCGCTGTGTATTGGTATCTTTGCAAGGTATGGCGCGCAGGTGGCGGACATACCGGCTCAAGTTCACTATATGAAAGTCTCGGGCCGCCGCAGTGAGAAATTCGTCCGCCTCGCGGAGACGACTCTCGATGATCCAGTATGGGTCGATTGCTTGCGCGGCTGGCAAGACAGGCTTCAACCACCCGGTGGAGTCGACTGGCTGAGCTACCCTGCGCTAGGTGATCTCATGCCGTGGCAGGCCCCGGGCGTGAAACCCAATCGGACGTGGGTTTATGCTCCTTCTCCTGAGATTCTCCACTTCCGCTGGAATCGTCTCATCAAGGCGACGCAAATAGACAAAGGCGCCCTATTCAAAGAGACGCGAGATCGAACGATATCTATCATGCCCGCCGCGCTTCCCGGCTTGCCCAAGCCTGGGTGCCCGATCGCAGGAGAGTCTGACGCAATACCACGGACCGAGCGAGTCGGATATCGAAGTTTCGACCGGCAGTGGATTATCTACGACCCACGCGTGATCGACTACGCTCGTCCACCGCTATGGGAAGTGCGTAGCGCTGAGCAGGTTTTCGTGACAGAGTTTCATGCAGAGCCGGTTGATTCGGGGCCCGGGCTCATGTTCTCTGCCCTAGTGCCGGACATGCATTACTTCAAGGGCAGTGGTGGCGGACGAGTACTACCCTTCTATCGTGACAGTAGACTTGGCGTGGCGAACCTCGCCCCTGGCCTCACCCGTTATCTTTCAGCAAGACTCGATTCTGTCGTTGCAGCTGACGATATCCTCGCCTATATCGCTGCCATTACGGCACATAGCGGCTACACTAAGCGCTTCCGTGAAGGCCTTCGGACGCCCGGCGTGCGCGTGCCGCTCACGGCAGACCCCACACTCTGGAAAGCTGCCGTACAGGTTGGGAAGACGATTCTGTGGCTTCACACGTATGGGGAGCGCTTCACCAATCCAGAGGAAGGGCGCCCACTGGGGCCGCCCAGGACGGCCACTTCGGATCGGCCCAAGGTTCAGGTTGCCATACCGGGTTCGGCCGAGCAAATGCCGGACGATATCTCTTATGACGCTGAGACCCTTACCTTGCATGTCGGAGCCGGGGAGATATCGCCAGTGCGTGCTGCGGTCTGGGCCTATGAGGTCTCTGGGATGAAGGTCGTGAAGAAGTGGTTCGGCTACCGGAAGAAGAACCCCGCAGGTCGAAATTCCACGCCGCTCGACGATGTCCACTCTGACCATTGGACGGCGGACTTTACAACTGAACTACTACAACTGCTCAATGTCCTGACGCTATGTGTAGAGGGTGAGCCTAAACAAGCCGACCTGCTCGAACGCGTCTGCGCTGGACCGTTGATCACACTCGCTGATCTTGAGCAGGCTGCAGTCTTCCCGGTCCCAGCCTCAAGCCGGAAGTCTCCATCAGTGGCGTCATCAGAGAAACCCACCGTGTTTTAACTAATCGTGTCCCGTTCGAAAACACGGTTTCGTGCTGTGAGCTGGTGTTTTGCTGCGTGATAAGGGCGGTGGCTTGCGACCATCTCGAGGTGTTGTTGTCGTTGGCTTACTGGTTGGTGAGGGGCTTGTTCGGACTGCTGGCCGTGCTGATCAGCTCTGATCTGTCCAAGGATGTTGAGCTGCTGGTGCTCCGTCACGAGAAGCAGGTGCTGCGCCGTCAGTTCGGCGGCCCGTCGCGGTGGGGTCACGCCGACCGGATCTGGCTGGAGGCGTTGTCCCGGCTGATCCTCCGCTGCCGGTGGGCGGAGGTGTTCCCGGTCACCCCGGCGGCGATCTTACGCTGGCATCGCACCCTCGTGTGGCGTAAGTGGACCTTCACCGACAGGCGGCACCCGGGACGCCCTTGCAATCGTTGGCCGGTCAAGGCACTGATTGTTCGGATGACGCGGGAGAACCCGACCTGGGGGCACCGGAGAATCCAGGGCGAGTTGGTATGCCTGGGGTATCCGATCGCGGCCTCCACGCGTGGGAGATTTTGCACGCCGTCGGCATCATTCTCGCGCCTCGCCGGGCTCCCGGCTATCCATGGTATGCCTGTGATTAATCGCCTTAGGGTGACTGCGGTGCCTTTCTTGATTAGTGAGGCAGCTCGTCGACCTGCGGTTCATTGGGGAGGTCGGCATCCACCTCGATGCGTGGCGCTGGCACATGTGGTGTCGTTAGCAAGTCGGGAAGGTACTGGCCATGAGCGCGCTGCAGGTATTGGATGCCGGTGTCATTGGTGCTCTGGTAGTCGAGTGCCTGGCGGACGAAGGCCAGCCGATGCCGGGCGTCCTGGATTACTTCGGCCCACGTAACGGCGCGAACCACGAAGCCATCCCCCTCGACCACGATGCCTGGATCCCGTCCCTTCTGGTTCGCCATCTTCTCGACGGCCGGCTTGAGGGTATCGCCTACGATCCAGAACTCCCATCTGCAGTCGATACGGGCGAAGCGGGAGTCGTCGGTGACTGCGCTGGCATAGTTCTGGATCTGTGAGTATTGCTCCATGCCGACATGCACGTTGGGACGCTTCAACTCGATCACGATGTGCTCGCGATGGTTGCGGCGCTGCTCGACGACACGGCTCAGCATCATGTCGACGATGACTCGTCGGCCGTCTTCGTCCAGCACTTCGGCGGCGTCCACCTCGGCTGGCGTTAGTTCGTCTCTCCCCAACAAGTGAATGTGGTCGCGTAGTGCCGTCTTGAGCGTCACATCGTCGGCCGTAAGTGCGTACTCCTCGCGGAAGACCCAGGTTTCGGCGGCCAGGATTCGATGAAGCTGCTTGCGCTCCAGAAAGTGCTTCTTCAGATCGCGGTCAAAGACGATCTGTTCCAGCCCTGTGAGGAAGTCCAACCGATCGGTGATGTGTCGAGCGGCGGTGATGATGGCGCTGAGTGAGGTGCGTTCGATCAACTCGGTGAGCTCGGCAAGCCGATCTGGGGGCAAGTCCAGGACCTCGCGCAGGATTTCATGGACAAGCCGCGGGCTCTTCTCGATCGCTTCTCGCAGGAGCCGGAGCGATAGTTTGCGAGATCGGGCATCGGTCGTTTCTACCGCTGGCGCGGCAGCTACTGCGAGGAGGTCAAACAAGTTCCGTTCGGCACGCTCGATGACCGTGCGGGGCTCATCGGCGAAGGGGTAAGTGTGCTCATCCTTCCAGCTCTTCAGCAGGATGCTGCCGCGCTCGTTGGCCCGCTCTTTGAAGTATCTCTTCAGTTCGTCCTTGGCTGCGTCGACGATCGAGGCCAGGGGCTCTTGTCCGAGTTCTGCCAGCGCGAGATCTGCGATTGAGTCTCGGAATCCGTTCCAGGTGATGTATGCGGTGAACTCGAACCCCGGAGCCTGAATACCAGGGGGGAGCTGAAAGAGGGACGTTCCTGACGTATCACACAGGTGCAAGGAGCGCTTGACGGGCTGATTCCATTCGATCACGGTCAGGGCGATGCCGGTCAAGTCAGCGATTTCGAGCTCGGTCTCGTGGAGATTTACCTGAAGGCGTGCTGGATCGAGAAGTTGTCCCTGCCAGAGAACCTTGACGGGGTACTGCTTCAGGTAGAGGGCGAGTGTCGTCGTCAGCTCATCGACAGCCGCTTCTTGGACCAAGGTCTTCTGAGCTGTATCCGTGAGATTGGTGACCATCACACGCGTACCCGTGCTGGCGTCGGGTGCCGGGATGGGCGAACCCACGTGGAACTCTCGAAGCGCACTGCGACGTCCGGTGATCTCGAGGTGCATGCGCTGGCCTTGGACATCGTCGGCGACGGTAGTCCACTGCACCATCTCACCGATGCCGTAAGCCGCCCATCGCCCCTGTCCGTTGCGTCCATGCAGTAGCCGGCCGCCGTCGGTCTGCGTCACCGTCTTCTTCCATGAGCCGCCGAGGTGACTGAAGTACTTCTGCACCTGGTATTGGGTGATCCCTGAGCCATCGTCAGTGATCACGATGCTCTCGATCCCGCCAAGCTCGTTGGTCGCGAGTTCCACGGCAACGGTGGAGGCGTCCGCATCGAGACTGTTCCAGACCAGCTCCGCCACTCCGGAGATTGGGGACTTAATCAGTCTCTCAAGGTGATCCTGCTCAACGATAACGATCAGCTGCTCCACCCCGTGAGTCTTTCACGATTGGAAGCTAAATCCGTGGGAGACGGCACTAATGGCTCAGAATCCCCAGGTGCGGTTCGAGATAGGGGACGACCCGCGCTTTCAATCGCGAAGCGATCCATCCCGCCTAACCTCGGCTCCACCCTCGTCATTGCCCGTCTCTCCAAGCGGCTTCGGGTCATTGTGACGCATGCCTGGCCGAGGGGTTCGACGGCGTGAGTAGGCCAGCACCTTTTCCAGCAGCGGCGAGGCGCCGTCGCGCGGTAGCGGCGGGCAGCGGTGCCGGCGATGAGGTCTGATACGACGGCTGGTCAGGTTTAAATCTCAAGCTTGATCTCCCTGGTGCTTACCCTCTCGCGGCGCCCTCGGGCCAGATGACGGTCACGGGGAGGCCGCGTTTCCAGGCCTCGTTCACGACCTCGGCCGTCCCGCCCGAGCCGGTACCGGGTTGTCCGTCCCAGACGGCCACCAGCTCATCGACCGATGACAGTACGGTCTCGTTGGCGGCCTCGTACGCCTGCCGGTTGGCGTGGTCGAAGTCCATGAGACGGACGGTCTTCGCCGCCTCCATGAGCCGGTCGAACTGTTCAGTGTGATCCGGCTTCACCTTGATCTGCCGGTAGTCCCGCGATGGCAGCACCACCTCCAGCGATCCGCCGGCCGCGAGCACCGCGTCAGCGAACAGGCTGTCGGCCCCACGAGCGATGCAGGATACGCCCACGAGTTCGCCGGTGAACGAGGCAAGGTGCGCGCGGAGCGCGTCGGAGACGAGGCGGGCCGCCGCCGGGGTCAGGTTCATGTGGCCGGTCACGCCGATACGCATCATCAAGTCCTTCCTAGCTGCCGGTCCCTAGCGTGCCAGCGTCTCGCGGATGTGCTGCTGAAGAGGAGCCACGACGGGATCTCTCCGAGTCTCGATCTCAAGATAGAACTCGCGAAGCTGCACTCTGACTCTGTCGGACTGGACTTGCCCGGCAGTGTCGGCTGCGGCGTTGCCCACGGTCACGGCCTCGTCGAGGTCACCGCTGATGAGGTGGGCGTAGGCGAGCCCCACCTGATCGAGCGCGAGGCTGCGCATGCTGGAACGTTGCCGGAGCGCCACCGCTTGTCGGATGTGGTCGAGGGCGTCGCCTGCGAATTGGCTGTCGTGGTGGGCCATCTCCAGGTATCGGCCGCTGGTCACCCCGGCCAGCTCGGCGGCGTCGAAGTACGCAATCCAGTCCGGGTCGGGGTCGCGGGAACCGATCTCGCCGAATGCTTCCTCGGCGTTGCCCGTGGCGCGTTTGAAGGACTCGGGTCGGCCCATCTTGGCGTACGACCACGCCTCTCGGGTGTGCAGCATCGCGCGGAGTCGAGGTGTAGCCGTGGACCTGACTCCGTCCAGGGCGAGCCGGATCAGCTCCAGCGCGTCCTGCGGTTGGTCGAGATACAGCAGTTGCCGGGCCATGGACGCCAAGACGCTCGCGCCGAACGGCCTATCCTCGCCGGGCGTGGACGCCTGCAGAGACATGACGTAGTACTTCTGCGCTGCGGTCTGCATGCCGCAGTCCCATGACATGGTGGCGGCGATCTTCGAAAGCTGCGCCATCACATGGAACAGGCGCACGCTCACCTCATGGGGATGCCTGTCGCGCAGCAGGTCGGCCACCTCGTTGAGCTGCCCGATCACGGCCTTCCGGGCGAGCCCGCCGCCGTGCTGGTCGTCCCACGTGCGGAAGACGTTCGCCGCCTGCTCCAACTGGGCAACCTCGTCCAATCCGATCCGTCCGCTGTACTCCGACGGGGAGGGCACGGGGGGCGGGTGCGCGAGCCAGCGCTGTACCGGATCGACGAGCGGGAGCCCTGCCGTGATGGCCAGCGCCTTGAACGCTTCGCGACGGTTCAGCATGAGGTCGCTCATGGTGATGTCGTAGATGGCATCGGCTGTCGGTCCTGCTTCCCAGAGCCAAGGCAGGGAGGGTGAGGAGACCGAGTTCGCGTCGTCGACGCTGTCATCGGTCGTAACCTCCGGCAACGCCGGACGCTCAAACAGCTTAGCTTCTGGGATCTTGAATGCGCGGCAGTACAGAAGGGGATACGGATCACGAGGACGACCCTTGCCCGCTTCGTGCTGTTTAATCCTCCGCAGGACCGACTCGAACTCCGCCAAAGCGATCTCGTCACCGGCGGCTTTGAACAGGTGGACAGCCACTTGTTTCTGAGACCAGCCGCGTTGCCGGCGTTCGTGTCGAATGCGTTCGGCCCAGGCTGGCAGGCCTGTCTCGTCGGTCATGCCGTCACACCTCATCAGGGGAAGGTGACACGCTCGCGTCCCCCAGTGTCCCCCAACGCCACCTGTCCGCGCTTGGTTACTCAGCGTTGTGATGGATCTGTGCACCCGGACACAGAAATCTTCTCCTCTTGGACGGCCTGGGATGGTCGAAGCCGCTCTCGATACGGCCCCACATGCGGTGGTCTGCGCGCCACGGTGAAACTCATCTCCGCGATGATCGCCCCCTTGCCCGGCGCTGTGGAGAACGGCAGGTTGGTGCGGTTCGGCCACGCGAACCCCGTCGGCTACCTGACCTCGCGGCCGGTCATATGCATCCAGCGCATACCGGGCGGTTCGTCTCTGTTCCCCGGCGGTGCCTGAGATGGCCCAGACCGTGATCGAAGCATGGCTTGAGCTGGACATGCGTGACCGCCAGTTGGCCGTACTCCGCCTCACCTACCCGCAGTGGGCGATCTCCTACGAACTCGCCTCGACCGGTTGGATCTGGCGGGCCGCGCCGTCTTGGCAGCTCTCGGTGGAAATGTTGGCCGCCGGGCTGCGGCCACGGCTGGAGCGCGAAAACCCTGTCGCCCTCATGGCGGAGTTGAGCAATCAGATGGCAATCATCCACGACATGACCGGCCGTCGCCCGTGAAGCCTCCTCGACCCGTCGTCGCGTGCGGCTTCGGCGGGTCGGGGAATCCAGGCTGGGCCCGGCGCCCGGCAACAACGAAGCAACTACCCGAGGAGACCCCCATGGTTAGCGCACAGAGGCTGTTCGAGCCCGACCTGTACGCGATGGACGTGGAAGAGTCCAAGTTCACGCAGCTCGAAGGCACGGGCCTGGAGCACGCGCCGATCGCGGACGGCGACGACTACGCCGTCCGCGACAAGGGCCGCCCCGCCGTCGAGATCCGCAGGGCCGGCGACGACTTCCGCAAGCTCGGTGCGGTCGTCAGCCAGAGAAGGCCCGACAGCAGAGAGCAGCCGTCGGACAAGGTGGACCTGCACGACATCGACGTGGACGAGGACAGGTTCGAGCTGGTCAAGGGCACGGGCCTGGAGTACGCCACGATCGGGGACGGCGACGACTACGCGGTGCGCGACGTGGAGCACCCGGGCGACATTCGCAGGCCCGGCGACGACTGGCGCAAGCTCGGCACGATCCTCTGACGCCAGCCCGTGGAACGCCCTGGGGGCACGCGATTCGACGCCTCTGGACACGGGGCCCGTTAGCAGGCGGGGCGGTTGGCCGAACCACACCCGGTCTCCGTGTCCGGCCGCCGCGCCACCCGGAAGTGATCTACGTGCAACTCAAGTGGGAACCATACATTCTCAGATCGGATGTCTTCGTGTGGGTACAGGAGTCCTCATGCTGCGGCGCATACACGCTGCTCCACGAAGGCCGCGAGGGCGTTGTGACGCGGTGGAGCAGAGACGGGAAACGCATGGAGACCGGCAGAGGCCCGCACCTCAAAGCCCTCCTCGTGTGGAACCACCTGGTGGGCTGTCACCTCCACTACCACCACGAGAAGCGCAAGCGCCGGGTGGCGTCGTGACCGTCATCCAGTGGATCGGCCTGGTGTGGGGACCTCTCACCTTGCTGGGCATCCGCCCGGCCCTGGTCTCCAGGGCCCTGCTCGCCGAGCGCGACCCTTCGCAGATGTGCCAGGGCTGCCGGGCGCGACACCGGACGTACTTGCACAGGGAACGCGAGTATCTCGACGCCTACGGCCCGGCCGGGCCGCCGCTGATGATCCTCGCGTCCGCCGCGCTGTGGTGGACCACTCCGCTGCTGCCCATCCTGCGCTGCTCAGGTATCGGCTCCAGGGGAACGCCGCGACCGTGACGGCCCAAGCAGTCGAGCAGGTGGTGACACACCCTGTACCGGGTTACCGATTCGACCTCCCCGATGTAGTCCCACCAGGGCTCAGCGCCGAGCAAGGCAGTGTGCATGTCATCGAGTCGCTGTCGGAAGTCGTCGTCGGAATTCGTCGTCGGAGAATTCACCGACGACTACCTGGAGTTGCAGAAGCCAATTGGTGGGTTGATGCCGCCATGGTGCTGAACTGGGAGGATCGTGGGTCAGCCGAAGAGACGATGGCATGCGATGTTGCGCACCTGGAACTCACGTTTGTGAGAGGGGAACAACTCGTCGCACTTCATGTCGATCAGCGATGGGCTTCTACCGCGGGAGATATCCGGCGAGGCTGGACGAGGATCGCTCGGTGCGCGCTTGGATCGAGGGCTCGACTGGGGAGAATGGCGGTCGGCTGCAGAACTGGCCAGCGGCGGTGGGCGTAGAAGTTTATGGCGGCCGTGCGACTCATTGATGTGTGGACGGTTCCTGGCCACGCCCACGTGCTTGGCGCTGCCCCTCCCGTCGTCTCCCTTTCCGATTCTGTGGGGCAGCGCCAGTGACACCGGTGCGGAGGAGGTGTGCGACTTATGCCACGGCAGAGTAGCGACGTCATGGCCGGTGACGTCTCGCAGAGTGTCCACAGCTTGAGGTGAAGAGTCCTGCTGGCCGCCGGATTTGACTGTCCCAGCGCCGCCCAGCGTCATCGCGGCGGCTATGACGGCGGCGGCTCCGCCCGCCGGCAGCAGAGTCTTGACGTGCACTCGTCCACGCAGTCCACGTGGTCGTTCACCCCTGTCGGGCATCCCGGCTCCCCGATGCTCGTGATCATTACGGTGCGTAGCGTACCGGCGGCGCTTCGAGCCTTCTGCGGGCTTTGATCTTCCCTTGCTGATTCATGGCGTTGGCAACCATGCGGGTCGACGGGTGACTGTATCCCTGTAGCGGCGACCGCTTCTATGGCGCCTGTCAGGGCTGACGTTGGGCTTCTCCAGGTGCAGACGCTTCTGGCAGGGTTTTCGCATCGCGTCAGGTCGGTGCCGGAGTGGGGATGCGCGTTCTCCGCTGTGGGAAGTGGCGCCTCGGAAGAGGAGCGATCTTGTCTCATGAGGCTTACTGGTCGGATACCAAGCAGGGGCGATTAGCTTACGGTAGTGTTGTGGGTACTTTACGTTACCAAGGTGTCTGGAGCGTCGATGCGCCTGCCCCTGCTGATCACCAGTGCTGGCCTTGGTGCCAGTCTCGTTCTCGCAGCGCTTCCGGCCCACGGTGCTGCCCGGCCTAACGGTGTATTCCTTGCCGTTACGGCGCATGGAGGTAGCACCCTGAGGGCGGTCGGCATGCAGTGTCCAGGCCTGACGCAGGGTCACCCCTACGGTGAGGCTGTGTGCGCCGTAATCGATGCCGTTGACGGAGACTTCGAGCGTCTTCCTGGCAATCCACGCCGCCGGTGCACCGATGAGCACGCCCCGGTCACAGCGACGATGAACGGTTTGTGGCGGAACCGGATAATCGGCTGGAAGGAGACCTTTCCCAACGCCTGTGAGCTCTACGCCAAGACGGGTCCAGTCTTCCGCTTCTGACGGGTCCACGGTCGCAGTCGGCATGTGCCGGCCAGTTGGCTGGTTGCTCACGGATCGGCTCGTTAGGGAGTCGTCGAGGCGCTTGGCGTCCATGGTGGTGTGTTGTTCTGCTGGGACGGCCAGGGGTGGGAGTGGATTTCTGCCTGGCGTCCTAGTCGTGGTGAGGCAGCAGGTAGGCGGCGCTCAGGTCGGGGCTTGCGGTGTGTGCCCGCCCGGCAGTCCCAGGGCATGGGCTGACCTGGTCAGCGTCCCCGTCGGCGAGATCGATTCGCTCGGTTTCGTCACTTGCTGGCCTCGTATCCATCGACATGGTGCTGTTCGAGAATCGTGTCTGGCACGCGGATGGTCTGTACGCTTCCGGCTGTGCTCGCCTGGTGGCGATGGTGCGGTGCGGTTATCGCTGGCTCGGCGCTTTCGACGACCCCGGCTCCGGACTGTTAAGGAGTCTCGGCCTTGCAAGACGCTGGCGGCATCTTCAGAAATGACGTGAAGTAATACCCAGCAGGCTTGAGAAGGTGTTCGCCTTCACCGCCGTGCAATGCGGAATACCAGCCCGGCTGACGCTGCTTTCCACGACGCGCTTGCTGGAGTGATTCGGCCTCTGGCCTTGAAGCACGTAGCGGGTCATGGACCTGGGCACCGGTCCCCGTGATCGCCCCTGCCCGTGGCGGGGTTCGTCGCCTCTGTGTCATCGCCGTCGGCCGTGAACCGGGGTGCTGGAATAAGGCACGGAGTTCAGCACGATTTCAAGTCTTTGTGATGTGCATTCTGTTTCCGTGGCGTGATGCGAAGGGTGCGGTGGTAGATCAGTTGGCGTAGTCAAACCCCTCTGGAGGAGCCTGGTGATTCGGGAATGCCTTCCATGCCACTGGAAGCGCGAAAATTCCGGGTTTTTGGGTCGATTTATCACCGCTGGCGCGTTGATGGTCGTTTTGCTGGCTGGCCCCAGCGTGGCTATGGCGCGTGCGGAGCCGTATTGTCCCTCGGAGTCGGTCCCGGAGCAGGGGCACCAGATGTTCGACATTGACAAGCTGTGCACACTGGTATACGGGGACCTAACACAGGGCCGGGTAATCGATCTCGAAAAGCGGCTGGGGGAGTCTCAGCGCGTGCCGGCGGAGACGGCGTCATCTCCGAGGCCCCGGGTGCGCTCGACGCCGAAAGGCTCGCTTCCCAGGAAGAAGCCGTCCACGCCAGGGCCTGCGCCAGCGCCAGCGGCGAGTACGCATAGAGGGGGAGACGAGCCACGCAGGCAACTGGAGGCGGTGTCGCGGCCAGATCGGCCGTCGAGATCTGTCTCTGGCAGAGGTCATAACGTCAGGCGTATCGATCGTCGGCACGGTCAGCGCAAGGACTCGCGCACGCCGTGGCGTCATGGTCGCGTTAGTCCAACTTCTCCGCCGTTGCCCTTCCCGTCATCTGCGTCGTCTCCTTCGCCTGCGGCGACTGGCGGCGAGGCCCATGCGGCGGGTCGGCGGGCTGGGGGTTCGTCCGATGTCTGGGGGTCGCTGGCCGCCGCGTTGGTGTTCGGGTTGGTAGTCATGCTGTTGGGCGCTGTGCTGATCGTCCGTCGCCGCTGGCCGAGGTCCGCCGCAGGCGCGGGCTCTTCGGCCAGGCTTGCTATCGGGCGCTCGGGCGGCAGGGCAGACGGCGGTTTGGTGACTGTTGTCTCCTCGAAGGCGCCGGTGATCGACGCCGTCGTGGCGGAGTCCGTTGCTGACGACTGCCACACCGAAGAAGCAGAAGAGAAGGCCGATGAGGCGGCGGAAGTCGATGTGCCTGGGCTGGGCAAGGCCGAGGGAGACGCTGGTGAGCCGGGCGTCGCAAACTCGGAGGGCGCGACATTGGATGCTCCTTCCACGGTGCTGACGGCGTCCGGATTTGTGGCGGCGCGGGGGAAGGCGAAGGCCGAGGTGCTGGGAGCGCCGCGGTTGTCGTATGGCGGGGCGGAGGTCTCTTTCGGTCGTGTGGAGGCGTCTGATCTGTTCGCGTTGCTGTCGACGTCACGGGAGGGGGTGTCGACGGAGGGCATCATCGACACCCTGTGGGCGGGCGATGGTGAGCGTGGCGGGCGCCTGTTGGAATCGGCGGTTCGGCAGCTCAACCAGGTGATGCGGCAGGCGTCTGGTCTTGCGGTGGAGGTGAAGTTCACGGTGAAGGCGCGGCAGCGGCGCCAGTTGGCGGGCGCGTACTTCGATGTGGACTTCTGGCGGTTCGAGGATGCCTTCGTCCGGGCGGGCACCGCGAAGGAGGGGCTGGCTCGGCTTGCCGCGTTGCACGAGATGCTGGCTTTGTATCGGGGGCCGTTGCTGGCTGGGCGTGATGATCTGTGGGTTGTCCCGCTGCGGCAGGCCGCTCAGCGGCAGGCGGTTGATGCGACTGAGCGGCTGGCCGAGCTAGTGCGTGTGAGCGATCCGGATCAGGCGTTGGATGTCTTGCGGCTGGCTGTGGAGCGCATCGACCCGCACAGCGAGATGTTGTGGTGTCTGCTGATGACGATTCAGGGCGAGCTGGGGCGCCAGCTTGCGGGACGGCGATCGTTCGAGCTGCTGCGGGAGCGGCTGGCGGAGATCGACGCGGTGCCGAGCCCGCATGCTCGCCAGGTGTACGAGCGATTCGTGCGTTAGCCAGGGTCTGTGGGCGGCGAGTTGGCGGCGTATTTCTGGTGTGCAGGAGCGAGCACGAGCCTGGTTACATGTACCAAGCTCTGATCTTGAGCGTGTACGCCTGCACTAACGGGCGATCGTGGCGCCCCGATCCTGCGGCCAGGGCCTTATCCGTCTCCTTTGTGGAGGGTGTGCTGGTCGCGCGGGGTGTAGGTGGCGAGCATGGCGGGGGTGAGCAGGTGGGTGGACTGGGTGCCATAGATGCGGGCCAGGAGGCGCAGTGTGTGGGCGGAGGGTCGCCGGCCCGCATCGGGCCAGGTCTCGTGGTCGTAGAGGCGGGATTCGCGGAGTCCTGCGCCGGTGGTGTTGGCGAGGTGGTGGTAGGCGGTCACGGTTTGGGCGGCGGTGAGGCCGGCGGCGTGGCGGTAGAGGCGTAGTGGGGTGGCAGGGTGGTCGAGGCTGAGGATGACGGCGATCTGGTCGATGGTGAAGCCGTGCTGGCGCAGGTATCGGCTGCGGCGGCGGCAGTCGAGAAGTGTCTGGTAGCCGGTGCCGGACATTGGGTGATGTCCTCTCTTGTTCAGGTCGTGGGGGCGCGTTGGTGTCCCGTGGTCATGGGGTTGGGGGACGGTAGGTGGGCTGGGTCGAGGGGCTCAAGCTTCTGCGTGGGGTGATCGTCGGGATCCGGGTGGGCGTGAGGTGGGTGGCGCGGGTGGCGTTGGTGCTGGTCAGGAGCGGTGCGGGGTGGGGTTGCTGGTTGGGGGTGTGATTTGGGCGGCGAGGTGGGTGATCGTGCTGGTCGCTCCTGGACGGTCTGGGGGCGTGACCGGAAAGGGACGGCCAGCATGGATCACCGCACGCACCACATCTCGGGCGAGCCGAGCCGCCTCCTTTCGCCGCGGGCGTACCCGGAGTCGCTGGTGGAGGAGTTTCCGGATCTGGCGCCGGGGTTGGTGATATCGACGTTTCGTTCGCGTCCGCTGTGGGGTGGGATGGCTTGGCGGCGAGCGTTCCCGGGGCGGGCTGATCAGTCGGCTCCCGCGCGTCGCATGGTGGGCCGGTTGCTGGCCGACACCGGCCGGATGGAGGATGCGCGGTGGGTGGCGGCCGAGTTGGTCAGCAACGCGCTGCGGCATTCGCGTTCGGGGCAGGCGCGGGGGTTCTTCGTGGTGGAGGTGTTGCGCGGCGCGGATGTGGTCCGGATCGTGGTGTATGACCTGGGTGGCGGTCTGGTCCCGGACTTTTCAAGAACGCCCGGCTCGTCACCTGAGCTGGCCGAGCACGGGCGCGGCTTGGCCGGGGTGGCTGAGTTGGCGGTCCGGGTGGGGGCGGCGGGTGATGCGGTCACCGGGCATGCGGTGTGGGCCGAACTCGCTCTCACTGGCACGACTGCCCGAGTGGCCCGAAGAGCCGACGGGGCTCCGGTGGTCTCAGAGGTCGAGGCGTTCGACTTGGGCGCGCAGGTACCGGAGCTGGGCTATAGGCCAGAGTTGGCATCTGCCGCTCTGACCGCGCGGGAGACACTCCGCCCCGTGGCCTGCCAGAATCTTGCGCCCATGATGCGCGAGGAGACCGCGTGTGACGTGCCGGGCAGCATTCCGGACGCCTTGATGGCCTCGGTGAGTAGACCGGGCTCTGATGGCGGGGAGGTGGTTGTTGGCGTGCGCCTTTCCGGGCCCTTGCTGGAGGTCGTGGTGAGGCAGGGTGGGGATCGGGTGTCCGCGTTCGGGCAGGAGTCGTGGGCGCAGCAGGCGCTGGCCTGGCTGCGCCGGGAATGGCCTGATTGGGCCTTCCTGGTAGTGCGGTATCAGTGGCTCGCGTTGCGCGGCAAGCATGTCGTGATCAGTGCGACCGGCCCGGAGGAACTGCGTCAGGCACTGCCACCGATCCCGGTCAAGCCCACTCCGACAGAGCCAGCCTCGGCCGAGTCCGCCTCGTCTGCTTCTGCCCCGATCGAGCACGGTGCGACGGAGATCGGCCTGTTGGCGACGGACCTGGATGGGGCTCGTACGAGGCGGAGCGTGTCACCGCCTCCGGCATTGGGTGCGGGTGCGGGTGCGGCTTGTGGGGGTGATGGTGCGGGGGCGGGGTTGAGTGACACGCTGACGGCCGTTGCGCCGCCGTTGGGGGTGCTGGCCGCCGAACGGTCGGGGACGGGTACATGGGCGGTTGCTGCCGCTGACCGGCACGGATGGCGTGGCGGCCCCCAGGGGTGGTCGTGGTGGACATGGGGCAAGCGGCGGGACCGCTCGCGAGCCGGGGAAAGCGGTTGTCCGATGGGCCGGGACCGGCCATTGGGCCGGGAGAAGCCGCGTCATCGCCGGGTTCGGTTGAAGCTCACTGCAGTGGCCGCCGTTCCCGCGTGAGGCCGGAACGGTCCCCGGCGTGATGGGCGGGCTTGACACCTGGTGTGCAGGTGGGCGTCGATATCCATCCGCCCACCTGATGCGGAGGACCGCTGGGCGGGCGGATCAGGATGGGTCCGCCTCGCGTAGGAGGCGAGGCGGGCCAATCGCCTGCGGACCGGAGACGGCCGTCTAGCTTCATCTGCGGCGTTCGGCGTGAAGGGGTGCTGGGCAGGCGGATTAGGGTGGTTGGCCTCGCATCTGGAGAGGTGAGCCGACCCGCACCCTTGTCCTCCGGGTCGGCCTCAAGCCGACCAGGTTGATGCGCGGATGGGGGCAGATTTCCGTACTGGAAATTGGGATAGCGTTCGCTTGCGCGTTTTAGATCGCTACCCCGCAAAGATGCTGTTTTAGCACGTCACAGCGTTTTCGGATGGTGTGTCGGATGCCCCGACTCGTCTAAGGACGACTCCCTTGAATATGTGTGCGGGTTGGTTGGCGTGCTGCGTGGTTCTTTGCCGGTGTGGTTCCCATCGTCTGCTGCTTCCCGTCTCCTCTTGCTGATGTTCGTGCCGTGGCCTGCTGGCGGGTGCCGATTCGGCCGGCCCTGGTGAGGCTCCTGCCGAGAGGGTCTTGGGCGAGCAGGTTCTCTTCGCCGCCTGCCGCCTGCCGCCTGCCGCCTGCCGCCTGCCGCCTGCCGCCTGCCGCCTGCCGCCTGCCGCCTGCCGCCCGCCGCCCGGCGGCGGCGGCGTTGTGCATAGGCATGGGTGGCCGGGGCCGTTTGCTTCCCGTAGGCCGGGTTAGGCGGGGGCGGGCGTGTCGGTCACGTCCATGCCGTCCATGCCGTCCGTGGTCGGGGCCGGTGGTGGTCAGGCCGCGTAGGTGGGCGGCGTCCACGGTGATGTCGTCGGTGGCGGTGATGGTGTGGGCCATGCGGTTCCTTTTCGCTTCCCCCGGCGCGTCATTCCGGCGTATTTGTCGGCGGCGGTTCATCGCCTAATTTCATGGACGCTCGATCGCGTATGAATGTCAAACCGGACGCGTATTAATCTGCGAGATTCCGCTTATCGTGAATCGGGCATTCGTGTGTCGTTCGCCATTGTTCGGTGAAAGGCGTGAAGGGCTGGGCCGGTCGCTGATGTCAAGCCGATGCGCCGATTTTGTCGCGAGATGTTTCCGCAGATCGGCGGTCGGTTTATTAGGTTAGCCTCTCCAGCCGTTGCGGTGACACAAAATGTGGTCCGGTCGACTTGCCAGCCTCGTGTTATGCGAGGGATGGTCGACACGCAAACGAAAAACACCGGCCCGAAAGGGGTCGGGGGAATGCGACCGGAAAGGGCGTCACGCAATGGCTATTACCGCACCGGGAAAGACCGCCGTCGAAACCATTTCTACCGGCAATGTCAATGACAGCGAGACCGCCGTTATCACCCCCGCCGCCGCGCCCGTGACGGCCCCTGAGGGCCTCAGCATCGCCACCCCGGACGCTGACGCCACGGCGGGTGTGGATGCGCGGGTGGGGGCGGTGTGGGCGGCGCTGAACGCTGAGCCGGGCGCATCGGCCACGGTGATCGGGGCGGCGGCCGGGCTGAGCCGGATGGTGGCGGGCAAGATCCTCAGCCAGCTCGAAGCCGAGGGGCGGGCCCGCCGCGAGCCGGGTACGAACGACGGGCAGACGCGGGGCCGCGCCGCTGACCGGTGGTACCCGATCGCCGCCGACACGTCCGCTCCGGACAGCCCGGATGTCGAAGTGTCGGACACCGCGCCCGCCGTGCCGGACGCTGACACTCCCGACGCTGACATCCCGGTGGGTGACGCCGTGCCCGCATCGGACGAGGAGGTGCACCCGGCCGTCATCGATTCGGCCGATCCTGCCCCGGTGGCCGAGCCGATCGACGAAGAGGGCCTGATCGAGGAGGCGCATGGTCGGCCCGAGAGTCTGACCGGCGAGGAAGCGCCCGGCGAGGAGTCGGACCGGGCTCACAGCGAACTCATGTCGGTTCCCGACGCTGACGTGTCTGAGCTGGTGTCTGAGCCGGTGGCGGATGATCCGGCCTGGGAGCGCGTGCAGACCGAGCTGGCGGAACTGACGGATCTGTTCGGCGGGGTAGTCATGGCCAAAAAGGAGGGTAACGCCGTGATGGCGTTGGGGTGTCTGGAGATGGCGATGGCGAGGATCGCTTCGGTGCACCGGAACGCGCGGGCGGTGCTGACCGGTGCCGCCGCTGCCCCGGCCCGTCCGGCGTCCGGTGCCCGGCCGGGCAGTGCCAGCGGTGTGGGGGGTGGGGTGCGGCCGGGGGCGTTGCGGGATCGGGCGCACGCGCACCTGATCGAGTTCCCCGACAAGGACTTCACCCCGTACGAGATCGGAAAGGTGCTCGACGCCTCATCTGGTGCGGTGGCCAACGCGTTGGACCGCCTCGTCAACCTCGGTCACGCGGTGCTGACCTGTGAGCGGCCCCGCAGGTTCGCCCTCACCCCCACCGGCAACCCCGCCCAGGTCCCAACCGAGCCCGGCACGCCCGCCGAGGCGGCGGACACCTACAGCGGCTGAGCCTGGGGTTCGGGCGGGCCACCCCGCACCGGCCCGCCCGGACCCGTAACCCGGCCGGTCACCCTACCGACCCCCACCGAAACCCACGGCCCACCCCACCCTCGGGGCTCTCGCACCGGGCGGCAACACCGCCCGGCCCACCCTGCTCGGTCCGCCCTGGCCACCATCGATCACCGGTCCACCGGTCCCAACGCTGAGGGGCCGCACCCGACCGCCCCTATCCGTCATCGCGTCTGTTTCGCCTGCCCGCACATCAGAACCACACATCAGAAAGGCCCTGTCATGGCTCACGAGATCGAGATTTTCGCCAACGGTTCGGCTGGGTTCGCCGCCGCCGGTAAGCCGGGCTGGCACGGCCTCGGTTACACCGCGCCCGGCCCGATGACCGCCGAGGAACTGCTGTCCAATGCCCAGCTCGCCGGGTGGAACGTGCGTAAGGTGCCGGTCGGTCAGGTCACCGACCCCGTCACCGGACAGCTGGTCACCACGGACGAGGACTTCCTCGTGGTGCGTACCAACCCCGTCACCGGGCAGCCCGAACGGCTCGGCCGCGTCGGCAAAGAGTATGAGGTGCTGCAGAACGAGGACGTCACCACTTTCCTGCAGACCCTCGTGGACGAATCCGGGGCGGTGTTCGACACCGGCGGTTCGCTGAACAACGGGCGGCGGATCTTCGTCACCATGCGGCTGCCCGAGCCGCTCATGGTCGGCGGGTTCGACCAGGTCGACCTCTATCTCGCGGCGTTCTCCCGGCATGACGGGTGGGGTTCGTTCGTCACCGTCGCTACCCCGGTCCGGGTGGTCTGTGCGAACACCGAACGGGCCGCGTTGGCCAATCACGCGTCGAAGTTCACGGTCCGTCATACGGGCCGGATGGCGGGGCGCATCGCCGAGGCACGCGATGCGCTGAAACTGACGTGGCGGCATGGTCAGGCGTTCGCCGCCGAGGCCGAGAAGCTGCTCGCGGTGCCGATGGATGTGAAGGAGTTCCGGCAGTTCGCCGCCCGTCTCCATCCCCTCCCGTCGGACGCCAAGGAATTGGCGAAGCGCAATCACGATCTGACGATGCGGGATCTGGAGTACCTGTTCGCGCAGGCTCCGACCCAAGAGCCGATCCGTAACACGCGCTGGGCCGCGTACAACGCGGTGACCGAGCGGCTAGATCACAAGAGCCCGGTGTTCGGCAGCCGCGATGTGGCGACGGTGCGGGCGGAGCGGGCCCTGCTGGATGACCACGACAACGCCAAGCTCAAGGCTCGCGCGTTCCGGCTCCTGGCCACCGCCTGACCCACAATCCCGGCGTCCTGTACGGCCCCGGCGCGGGCCGTATCGGACGCCAGGCCGACCAACCCGGGCCGGTCACACAGGCACCTGCCTCGATCCCGGGTTGCCCGGCAGACGCCGGGCTGCCCCGGGTCCGGGTCCGGGGCTCCCGACCGGCCGATGCCCCACCCTCCCGTACGTCACCAACCGCTACCGAAGGAGAACGTCATGGGACGACTCGAAGACTTGGCTGTCCACCACGCCAACGCCGCCCGCTGGGAACTCAGCGAGGCCATCACCCGCATCGTCGCCCTCGACGATGAAGGGACGTTGCACGACAAGGACCTGGGCCGTATCGCCTACGCCTACCAACGGATGTCGTGGTGGCAGCAGGTCACCGACCTCACCCACGGCCGCGAGGAGAGCGTGGACGGCGCGACCGCGCTGTGGACCGTGCGGCAACGGGCACGGGAGCTGCTGATCAACGCCCGCCCGGTGACCAACGGCGGCTTGTTCGCCCTGGCGATGGCCGAGTCCCGCAGAAGCGGCGCGCGTGCCTTCCTGGACGCGACCGAGAAACTCGCCGAGGCTCTGGCCCTGCCCTCCGATCACGACACCCCTCAGACCGACACCGGCACCGCAGCTACCGCGAATGAGCGGACCTCGGCCGAGGGCTACCGTCCGTGACGCCATACGCGGGCGGTTCCCAGTTCGCGCTGATGGGCTGGGAAGGGGACCTCGCGATCGCGAGGTCCATGGCTGAGACCACGCGGTCTGCCCACCTCGCTGTCACGCGGCGGGTGGGGTTGGCCTCCCTCATCCCCGCCTCGAACAGGCGAGAAGGACACGGGCGAGCCGATAGTGCAGGCGGCGCGGTTGACCGGCGTCTCACAGGCGCGGGCTCGCGCAGGGCGGGGTGGCCGTTGATCGCGGTTGCCATCCCTGGCGCGGCGTACCTGTCATCGACGGCATGCCCTGCCTACAGACTGCCCTCGCCTTCGGCGCGCCCGTCCTTTCGGCGGTCATCCTGACCGCCGCCGACGAGCGCGCGTTGCCATACCAGGGGCGGTCATCACCCGCCGCTCGCCGTCCATCGTGCCCGCCCGAGCCCGCTCGGGTCGGAGTGCACCCCCGTGCCGACAGCTGGGCGGCGACCCCATGACTTCACTCCTCACCGACCCCTGTCACCCGACGAAAGGACGACACGATGGATCACCCCTACCAGCCCGGTCCGCTTCCCCCGCCTGGCGAACCGAGCAGTATCCCTCCCGCCTGGGGCATCACCACACCCCAGAACGAGACGGCGCGGCTCTCGTGTGAACAGTTGACCACCGAGAAGATCACCGCCATCCGGCACACCTTCTACACGGCGGCAGCGAAGACGATCGTCGCCTTGCAGAACGGGCAACGGCTCGCCGGCGAGCAGTTGTTCGCCACCGCGCACGCCCAGGCATCACGCGCCTGGTGGGATCTGGTGGATGAGGAGATCAACGGCAAGAAGCTGACCTCCGATCATGCGGTCCGGCGGGTGCGGTCCTGGGCCCGCCACTACCTGACGGGGGAGCCTCCGGTCGCTCGGCCGGGCACGTTGTTCGATCACGCCCTCGCTCACGCCGCGCGCATGGCCGCTCGTGACTTCCTCAGCGACAGCGGTCACCTGCTCACCCAGCACCTCATCGACCAGGCGGCCAACCCGGTCACGGCCACCCCCGTGGAACAGGACCGCCCCCGACCGGCCAGCCCCACCCCGCCCGCCTCGACGGGGGCCGGGCCATGACCGAGCCGCCGACCGGGCCTGCGCATCCCGGCGCTGGCCATATCCCCAAAGAAAGGACACCGACGTCATGAACAACTCCCAGCAGCATCTCGCCACCGGCGCATCGCCCGAAAGACTTCCGGCTTCACTGGAGGCGATCATCGAGCAGGCCCGTAGCACCCGCCAGCATCACCTCGACGACATCGTCTGGCGCCTTGGCCGGGGCGAGCGGCTGACCGCCGAGCAGATCTACGACACCCTGCGCGCGCAGACCTTGTGCGCGTGGTGGCTGCTGGTGGCCCGGCACATCGAGCACGCCGACGGCGGAGCCTTGCACCCGGTCCAGGCCGTGGCCAGGTTCGTCTCCTGGATCACCCCCTACCTCGGCGACCCCATCCCACCCGAGCCCAACCAGGCCGTACGAACGCGCGGGCAGGACGGCGAGCTCGAGTTCGCTCTGGCCCATCTCGGCCACAGCCTCGCGCTCATCCGGCAAGGCGCCGCCCGTATCTTCCTCGCTCAAGCCGAGACACTCGCGCCGGCCTGCTCCGCGAAGCAGTCTCCGAGTGCTTCGACTGGGCAGGAGGCCACGGCATGACCCATCCCCACCGCACCGGCACCGGCGAGCCCACCTCCGCCGCGTCAGAGACCATCACCACGAGCAGGCCCGAGCCGGGGCGGGTGGATGACTCGCGGGTGGAGTTCTTCCAGATGCTCGGCTGGCGGTGGGACATCACCGCCGCCAAGAAGCTCATCCGGGGCCGGGCTCCGGACGGGCGGGTCGTGACCGAGTGGTGGGCGGCCATGCTCAACCTGGTCGCCATCGACGCCGAGCATGCGGCTCAGGTGGATCTGTCCGAGCCGCTGATCGTGGCCACGGTCCCGACCGGGGGCGTGCTGATCATCGATGGCTGGCACCGGCTCTGTAAGGCCGTGACCATCGGTCTTCCGGAGTTGTCCGCCGTGGTGCTCACGACGGAGGAGGAACGCGCCTGCCGGATCTTCGGCGGAGAAGAGGGCGGAGAAGAGCTGGTGGAGGAGGACATGGCTGGTAGCGCCTGAGCCGGTGGCGTAGGTGGCATGCCCCGTCCAGCACAATCACAGTGTGCTGGGCGGGGCACACCTCCTGCGTCACCGGATCAGGCCCGTCCGTCCGGGTCTTTCCCCATGACCGGTGGGTGTTTGCCCGCCATGATGAGCGCGACCTTCTTCATCACCTTTTCGGGCGTGGGGTTCTGCATCAGGTACGGATTGGGCCCCAGGCCGAGTGGACTCACATAGGGGGTGGGCTTTTCCGGCTTGGGCTCGGGTTTGATCATTTTGATGAGGGGTCCGCCGCCGTCGGGGGCACCTGCTGGGTGCGGGTAGAGGGTGTGGCCGATGAGGCGCAGGACGGATTCGATGGGCAGCAGGTAGTCGATGAGGCTGGTCTCGTCGTCGTCGGACAGGGTGGGGTCGCGGGGGCGGTTGCGGTTGTGCAGGTCGACTTGCCCGGCTTTGGCGAGATGGTCGTAGAGCCGCCCTTCCAGCCACCCGGCCTCGCTGCTGTTCAACGTCTCATCCTCATTGGATTCATAGCGGATGAGCAGAGCCCGGTACCAGTGGGCGCGGTCCTTGAGCTGTTGCAGGACGCGGTGGCGTAGCCCGGGGGTAGTGGCTTTGCCGACGTAGGCTCCCCACCGGCCCTCGCTGTTAGGGCGGTCGAGCAGGATGTAGGCGCCGGGGACGTTCCAGCCTTGCTCGAGGCGGTTGGCGTGGTCGCGGTCGAGCAGGAGCATGCCGGCGACCTTGTGCTTGGCGCGGATCTTCATCGGGTTGTTGAGGTCGTAGGAGAGGCTGACGACGAGCTGGGACGGGGCGAACCGCATCGCGCACACGGGGGCGTCTCCTTCACCTGGCGCTGCTGAAGGCTTCTCGGACAGTATCGGCCACATTGCTCTGTGCGACCACGAGTATGGAGAGGAAACGTGCAGCTCACCCGCCGGATAGGTGCCCTCCTGGTGCAGGGCGACGCCATGCCGGATGCTGTCACGGCCCCGGTTGGGGCGTCATCCCGCGCGGTCCGCCGTGGTCATGGCCCGGGGGTGTGGCCGGCCCGTCCACGGCCCGTGAAGGCGTATGACGGCCAGTAGGACGTGCCGTCCAGTCCCGTACGTGGTCACGGCTGTCACTGTGGCCTACGGTCAACGTGGGTCGGGTTGGCCGGTGGCGGGGTGGGCGGTTGGGCGGGTGAATCCGATCAAGTCCTCGCGCTGGTAGGTGTCGATTTTGATGACGGTGCGCTGGTTGGGGGCGTGGATCATTTGTCCGCCGCCGATCACGAGGCCGACGTGTCCGGGGCCGTCGGGTTGCATGCGGAAGAAGGCGAGATCGCCGGGTTGTTCTTGGCCTGCTGGGATGGGTGGCCCGTGCCGCCATTGGTCGGCGGCGACGCGGGGGATGGTAATTCCGGCTGCTTGGTAGGCGCGCATGGTCAGCCCGGAGCAGTCGAAAGCGGCCGGTCCTTCGGCGCCCCACACGTACGGCCTACCGAGTTGGGCATGCGCGTACGCGAGCACGGCAGCGATCTGCTCGCCGGGGATGAGCGGGACGCAGGTCCCGGCGAGAGCGTCAACAAGATGTTGGGCGAGCGGCTCCCATTGAGCGTAGGCGTCGGGGCGGCCGGAGCGCTGGACGGCTTGGGCGGCCCGGGTGAGCGGGAGTTGTTCCCAGCGGGGCACCTTGACCAGGCGCTGGTAGAAGGTGCTGGTGGCGTAGCGGGAGTCGAGAATCTGCTCGGGTGTTCCCCAGCCTTGCGAGGGGCGTTGCTGAAACAGGCCCAGGCTGTCGAGGTGGCCGTAGCGCACGTTACGCAGCTTGGATTCTTGCAGGGCGGTGGCGATGGCGATCACCGCTGCCCGCGCGGGCAGGCCGCGCTCGGTCGCGATCTGGACGATGAGCGCGGCGTGGGACTGCTGTTCGCTGTCCAAGGTGGTGGAGGCGACACCGGTGGATGCTGGGGCCGCGACCGGTGTGCCCCCCGTACTGCTCGCTGTGCCGGGTGTGATCGCGCAGGCGACCCCACCGGGCGTCCCTGAGCTGCTCAGGATGCTGGTGGCGGCTGCGACGAAAGCCAAGACGATGAGCAGCAGGAGGACGGCGCCGGCCGCGGCGACCTTCACCTCGGTTCGTCTCCCGCACCGGCGGCAGGCTTGGTGCCGGGTTCATGGTGGGGCTGGTCGGTGCCGGGTGGGTTGTGGATCCGGCCGAGAGGCAGGTGCGGCCAGGCGTCGGCGAGGTCGGCGAGGTCGGCGAGTCGCATGCGGGGCTGGTGGGCATTGGCCCCGGCGGGGAGCCAGATAGGTCCGGCGGGTCCGTCGCCGTCGCTGGTGTGGACGGCGGTGGCGACCGGGATGTCGGCTCCGGTCAGGAGTGGGCGCAGGTTGGTTTCGCGGGCTGGGCTGGGCAGCCAGAACAGGACCGGGGTGTTGATGCCGGTAGCGTCGGCGAGGTTGCGGTAGTCGTGGAGTTTGTCGGCGACGCGCTTGAGCGTTTCGGTGCCGGTGTCGTGTTCGAGGAAGAAGTCGATCTCGGTGCCGTTTTCCCGCCACTGGCCCCAGGCGTCGGGGCGGGCCAGGTCGCCCCAGAGCTTGGCGCATTGCTGTTCCGACCACCAAGCCTTGACCTCGGTTCCCGTTCCGGGCCTTTCCTCGGTGCTCGTTGCGGGTGCGGGTTCTGCCGCGCTGTGGCGGGCGTAGTGATGCAGGTGGGAGAAGAAGTCGTTCACGCCGACCTGGTGCCGCAGTCGAGAGGAGACGGCGATGGGAACGTCGGGGTTGTAGCCGAGTTCCTTGATGCTGATGCCCTGGCGTACGGCCAGGACGGCGGCTCCGGCTTTGCCGAGGACCCAGTGGATGGGGGCGGAGCCTGCGCCGTATCCGGCCCAGGGCCGGAAACAAGTGACGGCGTTGAGCAGGTACAGGGTGCTCATGCGCTTGCGGGTGGACTGGGGAATGCCGAAGAAGAGGCGCTGGAGCTGGTGCGTGGTCAGCACGCGGTGCCGGTGCAGGTGAGTGAGGATGTCGTAGTCACGCGGGGTCAGCCGCGCCGACAGGGCGGGCAAGGTGTCGCGGTCGAGGCGGGGCTGTCCGGCGGGGATGGGTAGCACGCTCATGCGTGTCTCCTTACGGGTGGTGGGTCGGGTGCTGGGCTGGTTGGAGCAGGTGCAGGGCTGTGGTGACATGACGGTCCTTTCAGATCTGCGGTGATTGCGTGGCTGGTCGGCAGTGATGGTCAGTGGTGGTCGAGTGGGGAGGAGTCGGCGGGTGGTGGGCTGGAACGCGGATCGAGGCTGGAGGCGCTGCGGCCGTGGCCGGCTCTGGGCGGTTGGGAAGGAGCGGAGGGCTTCAGGGCGGTGAAGCTGTCGCGGGATGCCTGCCGGATCTCCTCCGCGCGGCCCTCGACCAGGGCGGGAAGGGGGCGGGTGCGCAAGGTGAACGCGGAGGTTTGCTGCCCGTCGATAACGAGACGAGCGGCGGCTTGGTAGGCGCCGAGGTGAGTGAGGTCGTGCGGGCTGATCAGCGGTGCGGTGTGATGCTTCAACTCGCCTGCGTCTTTGGGCGAGGCGTTGAAGTAGATCTTGTTGCGGGCGTCGGCGGACAGGGCTTCGCGCAGGTCAGCGGGGAGTTGGTCGAGGTGCTGGTGGGCTAGGACGAGGGAGAGGCGGTAGCCGCGCGCTTCGGCCAGGACGTCGTTGATGTGGCCGGGCAAATTCAAGAAGTTGTGACACTCATCGATCACCAGTGAGGCGTCGGGCCGGTCGGCTTCGGACACGTGTGAGCGGCGGGTGGCGGCTTGCCAGGTGTGGGCGAGCAGGATGGAGCCGAACAGGCGGGCGGCGTCATCGCCGAGGATGCCTTTCGGGAGCCGGGCTAGGACGAGCCCGCCTCGGTCGAGGAGTTGGCCGATGGGGACGGTGGTGTCCGGGCTGGCCAGCGCCTGCCGGACGAACGGGCGGAGCAGGACGGCGCGGAGCTTGTTCATTACAGGGCCGATGACGGTTGCTTGTCCGGCCGGGGTGAGGGCTTCGTAGGAGTCCCAGAATCCGGCCAGCAGCTCGTCACGTAGCTCGCAGGTGATCCGGGCGCGGAACGCTGAGTCGGTCAGCAACCGGGGCACGTCGGCCAGGGTTGCCTTGCGGCCCAGGACGCTGGTCAGGGTGAGGCAGGTGGAGCGGAGTAGGTCGTCGACGCGTGGTCCCCAGGCGGTGGAGAAGCAGCGGTGGAAGATGGTGACGACGGAGTCGACGGCGAAGGCGGGGTCGTGTCCGGCGAGGATGTTGATCGACGGTGGTGGGGTTGGGTCTTGCGGGTCGAACACCACGGTTTTGCCGACGGCTCGTTTGGGGAGCCGGTTGAGGATGTCGGTGATCAGGTCTCCTTTGGGGTCGATGACCAGGGCGCCACGGCCTGCTGCTGCGTCGGTGAGGACGAGGTTGGCGAGCAGGGTGGATTTGCCGACGCCGGTGCCGCCGAGGACGTGGGTGTGGTGGCGTCCGTCGGCTACGGGCAGCGCGACGGGCCGTGGTGGGCCGCTGTCGGCGTCGCCCAGGGTGCGGGCGGTGCCGCCCGCCGTGGTGCGGGGTACGGCCGGGGACGGCGCTACCGGGCGGGCTCCGGCGCGGGTGATGCCGGGCGCGTCGATGTCCCACGGCAGATGGGCGAGCGCGGCCAACTCAGTGACGGACAGCAGATAGCCGCCATCGAGGCGGCGCGAGTCGATCACCTTTCGGGCGCGGTAGAGGCGGGCTCGGCGCAGGTACTGGTGGCTTCCGGTGAAGAGGGCGAAGACGCCGGCCAGGGCGTGAGCGTGGCCTCGCAGCCACCCGCGAACCAGATCAGAGGAGCCCACACCATCGTGGCGACTGCTCATCGGAGTGCTCGTCCGGGTGGCGGTGGAGGCGGGTTCGCGGCTGGTGGCGACGGCGTAGCGGATGGCGACCGTGTAGCGCGGCTGACCGGCCTTGGCCAGGATGGTGCGGATCTGTTCGGCGCGTTCGGGGAAGTCGCGGGCCAGGTCACTGGTGCGGTGATGGTCGCAGGTGCTCGTGGGCAGGGGAAGGATCTCGTCGAAGACGCGGCCGAGGCTGTGGCGGCTGCCTCCTCCACGCAGGTGGGCGGCTGCCTGGTAGGCGTGCCGCAAGCGGCGGCCGGTGGTCGGGCGGGCCAGGACCTGGACGACGGCGTACTCGCCCTCGTGTAGTCCGCTCATGGCCTCCAGCAACGATCGGATGGGGTCGTGGTCGTGGTCGGTCTTGAGCGGGAAGTGCTCGGGCGCGGCCAGCACCAGCCGCCCGCCCGTAACCTCGGCCTCTACGGGCAGAGGCGAGGTGGCCGGGCTGGTGGTGGTGGTCGCGCCGGGCCAGGCGGCTTGGACGGCCTTCTCCACGATCCCCGGGGGTATGGTGCCGGGCACCCACAGGCGGATGCGCACTCCGGCGTCGCTGCCGTGGTACTCCCACACCAGATGCGGTTGCCCGGCGAAGGCGCGTTTCCATGCGGGGCGGAGCAGGCCGACGAGTTGGCGCCACAGCACGAGCGCGCCTTCAGGATCGCTGCGCGGCGGGCTGGAGATGTCGATGAGGCGGGCTTGGGGGGTCATGTCGGCGTGGTGGAGCCGGCCGAGCAGGTAACGCACCGCAGCAGCCACAGCCCACACCACCCCTACTACCGCAGCGAGGCGGGGACCGTAGGTAAGCGCGAGTTCGGGCAGACGGGCAGGCAGCTCGGCCAGGAAGTCCAAGGCTTCCTGAACATCACGCTCGTCGATGCCGCACAGCAGGCACAGCCCATCCGGGCTTGGTGCCGGGGTGATGGTCATAGCGGGTCGCCGTCCTCGTCTTCGTCCCGGCTGTTGGTGGTGATCTCGGCGCAACCGGGAGGGCCAGGTGGTTGCGCAGCGTGCGTCGGGAGCGGGCTGTGCTGATCGCGCTGGTCGTGCTGATCGAGTCCGGCGAGGAACTCCGGGTCTGTGGTGATCAGTTCGGCTTCGCGGGGTGAGGCGATGATGTGGATGGCGGCTCGGCTGGCGGGGCCGGCGACCAGGAGCGCCTCGCCGCGTTCGGCGGTGAGCAGGAACTGGCGCTCGCCCTCGGTCAGGTCGAAGGCGTCGCCGACCGCGCCGATGGCCTGCGGGGCTTGGCGTAGCAGGATCTGGTTGGCGGCGTTGGCCACGATCGCTTGCCCCAGCTCCGAGCCGAGCAGGTCCGCGGCGTCCTGGGTGACGACGGCGAGTCCGGCCCAGTGCTTTCTTGCTGCCTTCGCCATCCGGAAGAGAAAGCGGGCGCCTTCGGGTTCTTTCATCAGCAGCCAGGCCTCATCGACCACGACGAGGCGTTTCTTGCGGTCGCGCGGGTTGGCCACTCGCCGCCAGATCGCGTCGAGAGCCAGCAGGGTGCCGACGGCTTTCATCTCTTCGGGCAGGTCGCGGAGACAGAAGACGGTCAGATGCCCCGAGGGGTGGGTGGTGGTGGGGCCGTCGAACAGTTCGCGGTAGGAGCCGGAGACGTAGGGGGCGAGTTGCCCGGCCAGCTCTGCCCCCGCATGCCCTCCGTACTCCTTTCTGGTAAGCGTGGTGACCAGATCGGCCAGGAGCGGGGCGGGCCGGGTCCAGGTGGCGGGGTCGCGGGTGATTCCAGCGGCCTGGTAGGTGGCGATGATGGCCGAGTCCAGCGTTGCCCGCGTCTGTGCGGTGAGCTGGCTGCTGAGCATGGAGGCGATGAGGGTCTGCAGGAACATGGCCCGCCGAGACAGCACGTCATCGCGGGGGCCGTGGCTGGCGGGCAGGTCGAAGGGGTTCCACCGCACGCCGCTGGCTCCGAGGTGCAAGCAGGTGCCACCGACCGCGTGGGCCAGGCGCGCGTATTCGTCTTCGGGGTCGACGACGGCGACCTCGACGCCTTGGTAGAGCAGGCGCAGGGTTTCGAGTTTGGTGAAGAAGCTCTTGCCGGCGCCGCTTCTGGCGAGGACGACGGAGTTGTGGTTGTCCTGGGCGTAGCGGTCCCACAAGACGACGCCGGAGCTGGTGGCGCTCAGCCCGTACAGCACCCCGGTCTCACCGACGGTGGTAGCGAGGTCGGGTGAGGTGAACGGGAAGGCCGCCGCCAGTGCGGTGGTGTCGAACGTTCGCGTCGCGTGGAGGGAATCGACCCCGAGCGGGAGGGTGGTCGTCCACCCTTGCAGGGCGCGGAAGGTGGCCGGTTGCGGGTCGAGCAGCAGCGACGATGCCAGCGCCCGAACCCGCTCCACCTCGGCGGCCAGCTCCGGCTCGGAAGGAGCATTGACGGTGAGGTAGAGGCCGACGTTGAACAGGCGGCCGTGGCCTCGGGCGAGGCTGTCGGCCAGGTTGGTGGCGTCGTCGGCGGCGGCTTCAGCGGCGAAGTCGGCGAGTCGACCGTGCTGGGCGTCGGAGCGGCTGGCCGATTCCAGGCGGGCAAGCTGGCGGCGCAGCCGCATGGCCGCGACCTGCTGGGGGATCGGTTCGACATGCAGGGACACATCCAGGTGGCCGGGGTAGGTGAGCAGCGGCTCCAGCCATCCCGCGCCGACCTCGCGCGGGTAGCCGGTCACCGCGAACGACGCGCAGACGGTATTGGGCAGCGTCAGTGTTCTGACGCCGACGTGCGCCGACCCGGGATAGGCGAGGGTGCTGGGCTGGTGGTCGCGGTGGCGGCGTAGCTTCACGAAATGCTCCTGGTCGAGGTGATCAGTTCGTCGGGCAGGGCCTGGCCGAGCGGGTGCCGGCCGCCGGGGTCGAGACACTCGGCCAGCGCCTGGCTGGCTGCGTCGGCGTCGAGGACGCGGGTGGTGACCCCGAGCGCGGCGAGGCTGCGCTCGGCCTCGGCGGCCCGGCGCAAGACGACGGCCGCGGAGACGTCCCGGCGGACCGAGCGTCGTCCCCGGTTGGTGGCTGGGTGGTCGCGGAGCACGATGAGCACCTGCCTGGTCAGCAACTCGCGCGAGGTGTTCAGCTCGGCCAGGTAGTCCGCATGCTCCCGGGCGGCGTCGGCCAGCGCGGCGTGCGGCAGCACGTCTGCCTGGTGCTCGATGGTCTCGACCAGGTCGGACAGGTCGGCGGGGCGGGCGCGGGCGAGGATCTGCACCGGTGCTTCGAGCGAGTTCAGCCATCGTCCGAACACCCCGACCAGGGCCGCCTGTTCGCTGGTGGTGCGCAGGTGGAAGGACAGGGTGCTGGTCTCCACCAGCACGGCGACGCCTCCGTCGGTGAGTTCGAGGGCGCCGTCGGTGCGGATCGCCCGTACCGGCAGGCGGAGCGGGGTGGGTAGCTTGCCCCGCAACCGGCACCACCGTGGCGGATCGGCGACCCCATCGGGCGCAGCCACCAGTCGTTTGCGTGCGCGGGTGTGGAGCAGGGCGGCCAGGGCGAAGCGGTCCAGGCTGAGCCCGTCGCGTCGCCCGAGCGCGATGGTCAGGCCGAGTGCCACGAGCGGCAGGACGATGGCGGCCAGGATGATGACGGGTAGAAGCTGATGGAACAGGTAGTAGATGGCGGCGGCGATGCCGCCGGTCAGGGTGATGATGAGGATCTGCCGGAAGGTCAGACCATAGGCGATCTTGTCCGGGCAATTGATATCAGCGGGAATATTCGTGATCAACGGCTCGGGCTCATTCACTGGCCGTTCCTCCTGCGCGTTCGGCGGGGCGGCAGGTCAAGACGCAGCTGAAGCTGCCCGGGCCGGGCCGGGCGGGTGGGCATGCCGGGCAGCATCGGCTGCACCCACGGCGGTTTCGGGCGGATCCATGGGCTGCTCGGTGCGGCCGGGGTGGGCGGTGTGGGTGGGCGTGGCATGCGGGTGACCGGGAACGGCAACGCCAGCTGACGTCCCCGCATGGCGGCGGATCTTGCCCGCTGCGATCCCGACGACGATGCGGCGGGTGGCAGGTTGAGCGGTAGCTGGAGCTGCTGGTGGCCGCGCGGTCCGGCCGGGGTGGGCGCATTCACTGGTGGTGTTCCTCCCGTGGTGGGTCCGCCGGTGGGTTGTGCTCCTTGTGGTCCGCCGCGCGGTCGAGGTCGTGCGGGGCCACGCCGTGCGCCGCCTGCGGTGCCGGGTGGTCGGCGGTGGCGCTGGTGTGCGGCTGGAGTGTTCCGGGTGGCGGTGCGGGCGGCCTTGCCGCCTCTGGTCAGGGCGGTTTTGGCCAGGCCGAGGGTCTTGTAGACGATCAACGCCTTGATCAGGCGGTGCAGCAGTTGCGGCTGGGAGTGCTGCCAGACCGAGCGGGCGACCCAACCGGGGATCTTGATCAGGATGAACAGCAGGCCGATCAGCACCAGCGTGTCGATCGCCCGCATCACCGCCGGTTTGACCGCTGCCGCGACGGGGTCGCTGGCGGGGGTGGCGAAGGCGTCGGTGGCGTCGGTGAAGTAGATCTTGAACGCCAGGATGAGCACCAGCGCCTGCAGCACCTGCATGATCAGGACGCCGGTGAAGGCGCGCCACCACAGCCGGGCGATGTGCTCGGTCTGCGGCAGCGCGTGACACAGCAGGGCGAGCGGTGCCGCGATGATCAGGAACAGCAGCAACGCGACGCGCACGATCGCGATGAAGGCCAAGATCAGGCCCATCACCACGGCCAGGCCGATCATCCAGATCAGGAACATCTGCGGGCTCTGCAGCTGTCCGACCGGGTTGATGAGCTTGTTGGCGATCAGGTCGCCGGCCCGCCGACCGTCGACCCCGTCCTCGAGCAGCGCCGCGACGAGGCCGTTGGCCAGTTCGATGGCGTACTGGCAGAGGGTCAGCGAGAAGTTGAGCGCGATGGCGGCGACCACGACGCGGGGCGCGACCTCGGCTGCGGTGGTGGAGGTCTGCACGCTGCCGTACGCCATTACGATCACACCCGCTGCCAGCACGAACAGCGCCAGCAACGCGTTGGCCACCACCCGGACGTGCACCGACAGCTCCTGAACCCGCGCCAGCATCGACGGCGGCGGAGCCGACAGCAGCAGCGTGCCGACCATCTGGAAGGCAGGCTGGATAGCCTCGGTGACGATCGCACCGAACCAGCCGTTCAACGCCTGGTTGATCTTGCAGCCGAAGTCCAGCCAGCCGCACTCCTGCGCCTCACCGCCCTGCTCTGGTGCCGGTACCGAGGTGGGCCTTGGCTGCGATGCGGGAGCCGTGGGCTCGGTGCTCGGGATCGGCTGCACCGGCGGCGTCAGCATCGGCCCCGTCGGTGCCGTTGGTGTCGCGGTCGGCTTGGGTGCGGGTGTGGTGGGCGGTGTGGGCTGCTGGTTCGTGGTCGGCGCGGGTACGACTGGAGGGCTCGGCTCCGCGGCGGCCAGGGCAGCCGTGACGGTGAGCGTGATGGTGATGATCGTGAGGATTTGCGCCATGCGGCGACTTGTGGCGGTCAGCAGTGTCCTCGCTGTGCGCGGGCGCGGTGGTGGCGGGTGGCGGGTCATCGTCAGGCTCCGACGATGCCTTTGAGGACGGTGACGAAGAGGGGAGCCAGCACGGCGATGCCGTAGCCGAGGGCGGCGTAGCGCAGGGTCTTCTTGGCCGCCTCGACCTCGCCGGGGTCGCCGCTGGCCAGGATGTAGCGGACCCCGCCGACGGTCAGGAACAGGGTGGCGAGGGCGACGAGCAGGCCGATGATGACGTTGCGCAAGTTGTCGATCACCGCATTCAGCGAGGCCGGCGCAGCCAGGACCTGGCCGGAGACGGAGGCTGGGACAGAAGTAGAGGCGTCGGCGGCTGTGGTGACGGCGTGGGCGATGGCGTATTCGAGCAGGGTGCCCAGGACGATGCCGCCGAGGATCGTCAAGGCGACGAGCAGGACTTTGAGGCTGCGAGCCTGCGACGATGAGGTGGTGCGGCGCTGGCGGAATGTCATGTGCTGCCTTCCGGAACGGGTTGTGCTGGGTGCGTTGGCGGTGCAGGTGAGGCGGCGGCGCGGAGGTGCCGGGCCCGGCTGCGGGGCCAGGTGGGCGTCCTCCTTCAGTGAGCGAGTGCGGGTGGGCTGGGCCGGGTGACAGGGACCGGTGACCAGGTACGGGTCCCGCTGCCGGGCCCGGACGCCCTCCGCGCTGCCTTCTCACCGGGTAAAAGACCTGGGTGAAGGGCCGAGTTAGGACATCGGGGCCAGTGGATTTTGTGCAGTCTTTGCTGGCTGCTCGCCGTCGGCGCCGGTGTGATCGCTACAGGTCGCTGGACAGTTCGCCGGCCTGGAGCGCCTGGTAGAGGGCTGTTTCTGCGCGCTGGCGGCGCTTGAGCGTGGTGCAGTAGAGCAGGCCGCGGCGGCGGCAGTAGGAGCTGAGCGGAATGCCTTCCAGCCGGGTGAAGGTGATCAGCTCCGCCTCCAGCTCGGTGACGATCCCCTGGGCGACGGCCTGGACCAGGAGCAGGTCGGGGTGGCCGGCCGGGTAGGTGAGCGTCTGCTGGTCGCTGTCGGTGCGGTCGGTGAGGTCGGGGTCGGCCAGCAGGTGGGGCTGGTTGGTGGCGTGGGCGCGGATGACGGCGATGTGGGTTAGCCGCGACAGCCGTAGCACCGGGTGTGACCAGGCCAGGTTCACCCGGTAGACGGCCTCCATGTAGGCCGTCAGGACCTCGGCTCCCAGGTCCTCGCGGCAGGTCCGCTCGGCCGGAGTCTTGTCGGCGAGCCCGCCGGTGAGGCGGCGCAGCATCGGGATCGCCAAGGCGACGGCAGCGACCATCCACGCCCCCCGGTGAGTGCGGGCCTGGTCGATGAGGTGCCGCCACACGTGGTCACGGGTGGTGCGCGAGCAGGACGGGTGCAGCAGCATCCCCCGCAGCTCGCTGAGCGGGATCGGCCGCGCCGGAAGCCCGTGCCCGAGCAGTGCGCCGTCGAGCGAGAGCGGGGCCGGTCCGCGCATGAGCAGGGTGAAGGCATGCTCGGCCACATCCAGCGGCAGCGACCCGCCCGGGCTCAGACAGTCGTCGAGCACTTGGTCGGTGTGTGCGTTGTCCGCGTTGGGGTCAATGGCGGACAACGCTTCGGCCGAGGCCGGGTGGGTTGTGGGCGCACCACCAAGGATGGTGCCGTCGGTGGCCGGGCTGGCCATGGACGGGTTGGTGGTGGCGTCCGTGGCAAGGCGGATTGAAGGGTGAGACATGGCGACGCTCCCGAGAAGGCGTGTTCGGTTCGGACGTCGCCATGTCGCCAGAGAGCCCGAGCAGGAATCGGGCAGAAAATGATCAGACATCGGGCACGGCAAAGATCACCCCAGTTTCGGATCATGCCCCGGAACCATGGATGACCTGCGAAAACCCCGAGAAGTGGGGGATACGGCCCTCGGGAAGCACGATGGAGTGATCTACGATGTCGCACCCGGAAAGCCGTCTCGACCTGCGGTAATGGGATGAGGCTGAAAGTCTCGGGTCAAGCTTGCGTCAAGCGGTGGACCCGATCCCGACCCCGTGAGGGGTCGGGATCGCCCGCTGCGAGGCTCGGCCTGCAGCGTGGTCGTTCAAAGGCCCTCGCGTGGATCGTCGGGGCGGGTGGGGAAGGAGCTGGGAGCACTGGTGCGGAGCATGCGGGCCTCGGCTTGCGCTCGGGAGATGACGGCCGAGACGGCATCGGCGGAACGGCGGGCCGCCAGCTCCCGGACCTCCTGGGGCGGGTCGCGGTCATCGATGACGATGAGCGTTCCCTCGTCGGTGAGGTGGCTGCGGACCCTCCAGCCGAGACGGCGGCCCGCCGCCCGTGCGGCCCGCCGTACCTCGGCCGGCTCGCCCAGTTCGGCCATCGCTTCGCGGGCGAGGACGACCTGGCCGTAGAAGCCGCGGTACTCCGGCTTGAGGCAGGCGGACATCATCGCCTTGACCTGGTCGACGAGCTTAGCGAAGCGGCGTTCGGCCAGCTCGTCCTTCTGGCTCGGCATGCAGATCGTCTCCCGCTGACTGCCTCGCGGTGTCCTCCTCTCAGCCTAGGTCGCACCGGCCAATGGTAGGCGGGTGATCGCTCGCAGCGAAGGTTGAGTATTTCTCAACGAAGGCCAGTGACCGGCAGCTCGTGTCACCGATGGTTCACAGCGCGCAGGTCAGAGCGTTGCACTGAATACCCGAAAGGAGCAGCCTCTCCATTTCCGGACCCGTGTAGGGCCGTATCGCCGCTACCCAGAGAGGGGTCGTCAGCCCTCTGACGCGCGGCATGTCCCCCTCACCCAACATCCAGTGAGACCACTCAACCTTCGCTGCGAGAGGTCAGTGGGCAACCGTGGCTGGCGCCGGTGACGAACGTTGCCCGGAACGTGCACGAAAACGCTGTGACCTGCGAAAACGGAATTCCTGGCGAAGAGTTGACGGAGACGCGGGAATGTGGATGCTGGCCCGGCCGGTCGGCACGCGCCGACCCGCACGCCTCCCGTACGAGCCGGACCCCCTCCAGCATCCGACCCGTATGCCGCATCATCATCTGCGTGACCATATACATGCGAAGGTGAATGGCGGAGGTGGGGTGGAGATACGTCGCCCCAGATGCGAGCCAGCTCAACGACTTGGCGAGCGCCTAACCGGCACGGTCTTCCGCAGCTTGTGGATGAGAAGCCGGGAGCCCCGAGCTTGCCGAACCTTTGCTTGACGGCCTGTCCTAACTTGGGTCTTGCGGCAGGTATTTGGAACAGTGACAGGGATCGGTGGCCCGGTACTCGGGCCACACCCACATGACCGAACCCACCACCACCTCAACCGCTTCCACATCCACCAGCTCCTACGTCTCTACCGGTCCGGCCACGGCCGATTTCTCGTCCATCGCGTCCGAACCGGATGCCCGGCACCTTGAGCCTGGCCTTCGAGTAGTTCGGGAGGCTCAGGGCGCGGTTCGAGGGCACCTACCGCTGTCGGTGTGGCTGGCGGCAGCCGACACCGAATCGATCGCGACCTGTCCGGTGGGCTGCTGCCATCCGGTCAGCGGCCCGTTGGCCCGCCACCTGGTCGCGGCCTGCGCTCGGCCGGGCGAGACCGTGGTTCACCTCGGCGCGAGCGACCATCAACTCGTCTCGGCCGCGCTGACGGTGGGCTGCTTGCCGGTGGCCGTCTTCACCGACGCGGCCCGTGTGGGCGTGTGCTGGACCTGCCTGGCCCGCATCCATCCCAATTACGACCTGGAGGTCACCGAACTGCGCATCACCGACCCTCGCGATGAGTCCCCGGTGCTGGCTGACCTTGCAGGCGATGCGGGGCTGGTGGTGGCCGAGCAGACCTGTCGGCAGCCCGGGGGCCGCTCTACCGGCCGGTCGGACTTCGAGGCCGGAGTCGAGGTCTTCGACGTTGCCTGCGCGGCGGGGCTGGTCAAGCCGGGCGGGCATCTGGTGGTGGTCACCGGCCTGCACCGTGAAGGCGGTGTGGTCGACCCGGTGCCGGAGCTCATCACCTGCGCCCGCGCCGCGGGGCTGGTGTATCTGCAGCACATCATCGCCCTGCGCCATCCCGCTCGCGGCGAGCGCATCGACCCGGATCTGTCCCGCCGTGCCCTGGCCATGCTCGAGGAGCTGTCGGAGCGCGCCGGGTTGCCGGTGAGCGCGCGGACGCACTCGGATGTGCTGCTGTTCACCCGGCCAAGCAGGCTCGAAGAGCCTGCGGAGCTGGTGATGCCGTTCGCTCGCGGCTCCAGCGCGCCGGGCGCCACCGAGTCCACGCAGCAGGCCGGGGGTGAGCGTTGATGGTTGAGGTGACGACGTCGGTGTGGGCGACCGGGCAGCAGCCATCGCGGGTGCAGCGTAAGGGCCGGTACGTGCCGGAGTCGATGCGGCATCCGGGCAAGATGCTGCCCTCGATCGCCGCCCGGGTGATCGCCACCTACACCGGTCCGGGCGAGCTGGTGGTCGATCCGATGTGCGGGATCGGCACCACCCTGGTCGAAGCCGCTCACCTCGGCAGGCACGCCGCGGGCGTGGAGTATGAGGAGAAGTGGGCGCGCCTGGCGGTCGCCAACCTCGGCCACGCCCGCGAGCAGGGGGCGCCCGGCTTCGGGCGGGTCATGGCCGGGGACTCCCGGCACATCGCCCGGCTGCTGCCCGATCTGGTCGGGCGGGCGGCGCTGGTGCTCACCTCACCCCCGTACGGGACGGCCACGCACGGGCACATCCGCTCCACCCGCGATACCGGCGAGCCGGGCGTGCGCAAGTGGAACCAGCGCTACTCGGCCGATCGCACCAACCTCGCCCACCAGCAACTCCCGCAACTCCTGGAGGGGTTCGGCCGCATCTTGGCCGGGTGCGTGCAGGTGCTGCGGCCGGGCGGGATCGCGGCGATCACGGTGCGGCCGTACCGTGTACGCGGTGAGCTCATCGACCTGCCCGGCCACGTCCACCACCTGGCCGAGGACGCTGGGCTGGTGTTCTTGGATCGGATCGTGTGCCTGCTGTGCGGGCTCGGTGATGGCCGGCTGCTGAACCGGGCGTCGTTCTTCCAACTGCACGAGGCCCGTAAGGCGTGGGCGCGCAGGGTGCCGATTCACGCCGTAGCGCATGAGGACCTGCTCGTGTTTCGCCGTCCTCAGATGCCTACGGAGACCAGCAAGGTTCCTGCGGATGTTGCTTGACGCAGCACACGAAGGCAGACGCCGCAGCAAGCCAGCAACCGATCAATTCCGCATCCTCGCCGAGCCTCGCCATGCCAGCAGGTCAGGTCGGTTGGGGTGCACCCATGCCGCCGCCACACAACTCGTCCATCAACGTGCGTCGATTCCTGGAGGGATCGATGAAAGACCAGGCACGTACGACCGATACTGACGCCGAGGAGCCGCAAGGACCGGCAATGCCCGAAGCAGCCGGGATGGCCAGTCAGCCGCTCGTGGTGGGGTTGATGGAGGCCAGTCAGCTGCTCGGTATGGGCCGGACTACCGCATATCGGCTGGCCAAGACCGGTATGTTTCCCTGTCCAGTGCTCCGGTTCGGCGGCCGTTACGCGGTGCCGCTCCATGGGCTGCGGGCGCTGCTGGGCTATGTCGATCGTCAAGATAGCGAGTCACTCGGGCACGATCCCGAAGGGTGATGCTGGACGGCATCCGGGCTGCCCGTGTGAGATGTGCGTCGGCGACGGAGTCGGACAGCGCCATCCAAAAGGTCTGCCGCTCAAGCGACGGGGCCGAGCGCCGCGGCAACGGCTGAGGCGAGTGGGCTGCTGAGCGAGGTTGCCCCTGCACGTCGACGGGCGTGCAGGGCTCAAGAGGGCAACGACGCCCGGTCGCCATTGATGTTGACGCTGTCCGGTTGTACTTTGCGGAGCTGCCGTGGGCTGACCCGCATCGGCTTCATCTACAACCGCCAGATGTCCATCACCGTGTCGTCCTGCTGGCAGTGCTTGGCATGCTCGATGAGCAGTTGGTCCCATATCGCGCGAGCCAGGGAGTAACGGCCTCGTGCGGCTTCTTCAAGGTCACCGCGGCAATTGCGGCGCAGAATCAGATAGTGGCCGCCTTGACAGGCGAATTCATAAGCGTCACAGCAGCAGATGCCTCTGATCCGAGGGGGTTTGCCCGTGGAGCTTTTGTAGGGCTTCCACGCGATCACAGTGCTTCGCTCCGGACGCCGGCGCGGCACCGAACATGACTGGACGCGACCGTTCGAAGGCGACAGAGCGATTGCGGACTATTCTGCTGATTATGGGCTGGCCAGGCTGCAAGACTCCGCACGTGCGCCCCTGTACAAGGGGGCGTGCGAGTTCGCGGTGCCCATGTGCGAGACGCAGGGAAAGGGTGGCTGGGAAGTGAGTGCCACCGCCTCCCTCCGACCTGGCCAGCCACCGGCGGCATCCGGCGCTCCTTCCTCGTCGCGTCCCGTTCCGAGCGCCTGAGCCACCTGCTTCGGGATTTCTGTGAGCAGGGGACTCGCCCGGCCGAATGTTGCGGCAGAAGCGGCCGGGCGAGGTTCCCCGTTGGTCACAGCACAAGGCGTGGCAGCCCGTGAGCGACGCGCTGTGACGTCGTCCATGCAATCCGGAACCTGGGTCTGTTGTGAATGGCGTGACCTGGGCGTTTGCCGTGACCGGTCACGACAGGCGACGGTGCAGCGGTCGTTTGCTGGTCGTTTCGGCCGTGGACTGGATTACTGGGTGTTGTCGATACACACTGTGTGGTCCCCTAGACGGTGAGGGAGCGTGGCACGCGGTGGACCAGCGCAAACGGCAGCACCAGGGCGGTTGCCCGGAGTTGGTGCGCGCCCGCATCCGGCATGGCCTCACCCAGGAGCAAGCCGCCGAACTGATCGGGGTATCCACGACGACGTGGGCCCGATGGGAACGCGGCGAACAATGCATGCGACCCGTCTACCGAGCCCGCCTGGCCAAGGCATGGCAGGTGGACGCGACGCAGGTGGAGCGCTGGCTGGAGGCCACGCCACTGACGTGCGACGTTCCTGACGCCGACCGCATTGATGAAGTCGATATGGCGGCCTGTGGAGCCAATGGAGTCGATCAGTTGTGGGGGTGGGAGATGGACGCGTCACGGCGCCATCTGCTCGCAGCACTACCGTTCGCACCCGGACTGCTGGGAGAGTGGCTGCTGTCGTGGCGCTACGACGCCACTTCACGCCGAGAGGCGGCCGGAGTCGACGGAAGCCGGGTGGGCTGGTCCGACGTCCAGCGTGTGCATGAGGCACACCGGGCCTTCATCCAGATGGACCACCAGTTCGGTGCCGGACTGGTCCGTCCGGCCGTCACCGACTTCATGAACGTCACGCTTGCCCCGCTGCTGCGCGGCCGCTACAGCGAGGACGTTGGCCAGGCGCTGATGAGCGCCGCCGCACGGGTATCGCGCACTGCCGGGTGGATGGCCTTCGACCTCGGCGCCCAGGGCCAAGCCCAGCAGCACCTCGGCCAAGCACTGAAGCTGGCCAAAGAAGCCGGCGATGACCTGACCAGCACCTGGATCCTGGCCGCTCTTGCCCAGCAGGCCTGCGACCTGGGCCATGGCCGGTGGGCCATACGCTTGGCCAGCGCCGCCGCCGAGGCAGGCCAGCGGGGCGACGCCTCACCTCGGGTGATGGCCCTGCTGCACCTACGCCGGGCCCGTGCCTTCGCCGTAGCGGCTGACCAGCCCGATGCATACGCCCGCCGCCAGGTGCACACCTTGATTACCGCAGCCGAAGACCTCTACACGCCCGCCTCCAGCGACAACGACCCGGCCTGGATCACCACCTTCGGCCCGGCTGAACTGGCCGCCGAAGCCGGCTACTGCTGGCAGCGCATCGGCGAGCACCAACGCGCCGTCGATCACGCCGAGCAGGCACTGGCCGGCTTCGCCAGCCGATACATGCGCTCCCTCCAGTTCAACCAGGTCCACGCCGCCCAGGCCCGCCTGGATCTGGGCGACCTCGACGGCGCGCTGTCCCATGCCCGCCCGGCCGTCCGTGCGGCCAAGGAACTCACCTCCGCCCGCGCCGTGGCACACGTACGAGACTTTGCCACCCACCTGAAACAGCGGCACCGTAGCCATCCCCAAACACGCGAGTTCACCGAGTATCTACACGCCGAACTTGGCGTCTAGCGGAAGGGCCTGCACGTACCGATGCCCGCTCCTCCACTCGACCGCGCCTGCACCCTGCTCGGCTTGGACGTCCGCGACGCACGGGTGCTTCACGTGCGCGCCAACGCGGTCTACCACCTGCCCCGGCCCAACCTCGTGCTGCGGCTACGACACGCGCCCGGCAATACGACCGCCTTCGACCGTGCTCGCGCTGCCGTAGAGATCACCGCCTGGCTAGCCGGTCAGGACTTTCCCACGATCAGGCCGGCCGCCATCAACCAGCCCGCCATCATCGACGGCTGGATCGCAACGGTCTGGCACTACGTCACCAGCACGACCCCGGCAGAGCCGCATCCACAGCACCTGGCCCCGCTTCTGCGCCAGTTGCATGAGACGGAGGTGGCGGTCAGCGCCCCCACCATCCAACCGCTGGGCACCCTTCGCGCCGATCTCGACACCAAAGGAGACCAGACCTCAACAGGTGACGCGCTCACCCCGGCGCAGCGGGCCTGGCTTCTGGACCGCTGCACCCAGATCGAGGACGCCTACACGAAGCTCGATCCACCACTCGGATACGGGCTGATCCACGGTGACGCCCACACCGGCAACCTCTTCCCCGACCGCATCCGCTGGCTCCTGGGCGACTGGGACTCCATCGCCTACGGACCCCGCCTACAGGACCTCATCCCCACCATGATGGGACACCACCGCTTCGGCCGCCCCCACGCCCGGTGGGACGCCTTCTGCCACGCCTATGGAATCGACCCCGCTCTCGAACATCACCCAGCCTCACAACTGCTGAGAGCCACACGCGAACTCCGATCTCTAGCGGCCTATATTCGATCCGCCGACAGGCCAGAGATCCACGCCGAACTCCAGCGCCGCCTGACATCGTTGATTAACGGCACCTCAACGGTCTGGCGTCCCATATGACTCGGATCGCGGCAGAGAAACAGGGACTACCGCTCGGCCGACTATCTGATTTATCTCAGATTCTCGCGCTCTCAGGAGTCGCTTGAACGATGGAGTAAGCGCGCCATGGCGGCTGACGTGCTCCTGCGTCAGGGTAAAAGCATGACCTCGAATTGGATCCCCCGATGGGCTGGTGCCAATACCTTTGTCTCCAATACGGATGGCGGATAATGGCCAATCATGACGAACTCCTGACGCTTCCTCAAGTTCTCAAAGAGCTAGGTGGCGTGTCCCGTCGTACCTTCTACCGCTGGCGGCAACTGGGCCGAGCACCTGTCTGCATCCAGCTTCCCAACCTCGAGCTTCGGATATGGAGAAGCGACCTTATAGCTTGGCTGGAATCCCGTAGGGAGGCACCGTGAGTGTCACCTACGATGTGAAGCTAGGCTATATCCAGGAGCGAGCCAATCGCGCTACACGAGCCTATATTGCCCGCTGGCGAGTGGCTGGCAAGGAAAAATCGAAAAGCTTTCGGACTAAGGGGCTAGCCCACGCCTTCATGTCCGACCTGCGGCAGGCGGCCAAGGTGGGGGAGGGCTTTGACCCTGTCACCGGTATGCCGATGTCGATGCTCGCGCAGCGGTCCTCTGGACCATCATTCCTACAGTTCGCCCAAACGTACCTTATGCAGCGCTGGAACTCCACAGCAGCTCGAACCCGCGAAACGGATGCGTACGCGCTGCTCTCTATCGTGCCAGCACTTGTAGCGGACGTACCGCGCCGTCCTGCCGATGAGGAGCTCAGGGAGGCTCTTCGGAACCACGCGCTGCTTCCGGAGAATCGGCGAAAAGAGCTGACAAGGACTCAAGCCGCAGCCTTGCAATGGTTGGAGAGGGCTTCCCTACCACTGACAGACCTGGCAGAGGCACAGGTCCTGCGTAAAGCGCTATCAGCCATCTCCACCACCTTCGCTGGTCTACCAGCGGCGGCGAATACGGTGAAGCGCAAACGCGCCATATTCCACCACTTGCTGGAATATTCAGTCGAGGAGCAAATATTTGGAAGCAATCCACTAAATAGGGTTAACTGGACAGCACCAAAAACCGTAACGATTGTTGATCCCCGCACGGTCGTCAACCCAACCCAAGCTCGGTGCCTCCTCGATGCCGTGCCCAGAGTCGGTCGCAAACGTGGCCGTCGACTCAAGGCATTGTTTGCCAGCATCTATTACGCTGCGCTCCGCCCGGAAGAGGCGGCAGACTTGCGGCTGAACAACTGCGAATTGCCGACGTCGGGCTGGGGACTGATTGTGCTAGAAAAGGCCCGCCCTCAGGCAACGAAGCGCTGGACCAACACAGGAGAAACTCACGAAACACGTAACCTGAAACACCGTGCAGACAGAGAAACGCGAGAGATTCCCATCCCACCTGTCTTGGTTGCCATCCTCCGCGAATACGTCGTCCAATACAGGCCGGCACAAGACGGCAGGATCTTTCACACGGGCACAGGTAACAGCTACTCGAGTTCGGCGCACTCCTATGTCTGGCAGGAAGCTCGCAGACTCGCATTCACGCCAGCACAGGTCGTCTCATCGCTTGCTGCCCGACCATACGATCTTCGCCACGCGGCGGTTTCGCTGTGGCTCAACGCAGGCGTTCCGCCCGCCGAAGTCGCCAAGCGCGCCGGCCACAGCATAGACGTTTTGCTACAGGTCTATGCCAAATGCGTCGACGGCCAGCAAGAGGTGAACAATAGCAAGATTGACGATGCCCTTCAAGAGTAGGCGTTCACGCAGACCGTCTTGCAGCCTACTGTGAGCGACAGCTTTTGTAGAAACTATTACAACAGCGGACCTGCCGGAATAGGGCATTATGGGACGGATGACAAGCCTGATAAGACGTTCAGGTGAGGAGAAGAGGTCTCAGTTGGCGCATGAACTCGACGGCATCCGCTCGATGATCTCGACCGGGGGCACCTTTGGCAATCTTGATCACCAATACTTTGGTGCCGTCCTCCGTCCAGCCGAGTGCTTTTGCTCCAACGACGTCTCCGTTCGGGTCTTTCACAGGTGCGCTGTAGCCAGGCGTGAGACCACTGGGGAGTTCTACTCCGCGATCTCTGGCCTTCGCGTTGTCCAGACTCTCCAAGTTGGAAGGGAAGGGATCCTGCAGTTCGATAGTCATCGATGCCCTGTCCTCGATGCTTTGTAAGCTGCTGATGATGCAGCGCGAAAAGGCGCTCGGTGGGCTGGAGCCACTTGCATAGAAATCGCTCAGTCCGATGGCGCGACCAATGGCCTGGCGGGAGACCAATCCGCATTCCACTGGGGGCGTCGTCACGCTGCCAAGTGGGCGGCTGTCTGCAGGAGGGGATGGCGAACACGCTGCCATGGAGCCAAGGACGGCGACCACTAGAGCCGTTGTTGGCCACCTTCTCATTCCGCTGCCTCCTCATACACAGGGACATTCAACTGGAATGCCTCCCAGACTGCTCGGTCGGTCTCGCGGAAGCTGCCTGACGCTGGAGGCGTCTGCCGCCACTGGCTGTAAGCATGCGCCTGGGTCGAGCTCATTTCGCGGCGCGGAATGATTTGACCGTTCACCAGGAATTTTCCCGGGGATTTTTCGTTATAGTTTTCCTGTGCGTAAGGATGGGCGGAGCCTGGGGTCGATTCGTCTCCGAACAGACCGTGTCGAAGCATTGCGTTGGCCGCAAGGTCTTTGAAGAGTCTCTGGCTTTCGCGAAGCGTGGCCTCGCCTCGGCTGCGCGCGGCTTTTCCTTCAGTGAACTGAACTTGGCCGCCTACAGTCCCTTCCACGAATTCATAGCTCGATACGACGATGTCTCCGGCTGGCGTGAGTACCAGCTTGAGCGTCCTGGAGAGACCTTCCTTGAAGGCCTTCTTGGCCGCATCGTTTCGATCGGCCTCCTGGATGCTCGTCAAATTCGCAGCGTCGACTATGGAGTAGAGCGACTTGCCAAGGGAGTATACTTGAGCATCGAAAAGCGTCTTGTCGGTCGAGCTCATTCTGTCATTTAGTAACTTCTGACGATATGCCTTCTGTTCAGCTTCTGTGGCGTTCGGATGATCCTTGCGCCATGCGGCCAGATCGGCATTTATTGCATCGTGTATCTGCTTCCCCTGGACATCGATTACCCTAACACTGTACTCTCCATGGCTTTCAAGGACGGTTTTGAATGCCGATGGATCTTTAAAGGCCCAGATCATCACGTTCTTGACCGCGTCAGGGTCAAACATGGCTCCATAGGGCTGCTTGCCGGGAAGGTTCGGATCGGTGTCCGGTAGCGGGGTAACGCCCGGTGTCTCTGGGGCATCGCTATTGGCAACCCGGTGGACGTCGCTCATGTAGGCAGAGAAGACACGAGCGGCGCTCAGCCGAGTGTCGGGGAGAGCGGCCTGCGCTTGTGGGTCTTTCCAGAAGTGGGCGGCCCACGATGCGATCAAAGCCGACTTGTATCCGCGTGAAGTGCCTGGAGGCTGGCCATGGTCACGGAACGTCGTTGTTGCCGCCACAATCGCTCTGCCGAGTTCCCCGCTGCCCGTACCCCAGTTGTTCTCCCGCATCAGCCACGCCAAGGGCTTGCGCACCGGATCGGTGAAGAAGTCTTGAGCGACCTTGGCGTTGTTCGCCAATGCGGCGGCTAGCCCGGGCCCGAACTCGAGGATCGGCTGCTGCTCGGGGAATGACGTCTGCTCGTTGTCGTAGACCTTGTTGGCCAGGTCGCGAAGGAACGCATCGTCGAAGGTGCCGTACCGCAGGAGCCTGTCGACGACTTCGCTGTTCACCGGCATGCCATCCGTTGCGATCAACTCGTCGACGTAGCTCTTGGGCAGCTTCATGTCGCCGACACCTCGCGATGCCGTCCCCAGCGTCACGCTCAGAGCCTTCACCATGCGCTCCACCTCTGAGGATGGTGGGTCTTTCCAGTCTTTGGTGAGCGAGGAGTTTGGGTCCGTGCCGTAGAGACGTCGTAGAAGTGCCTTGAGTTCCTTGGGCGGCATCTCCTTGGCGAAGGCAACGGCGAAGTAGGGGTCGTGCTGGTGCTTCTCTAACAGATCGAGAGTCTCCCGGCTGAGCGCCTCCTCGCTGTTACCGGAGGAGGCAGCCTTCGCTGCCTGTCGCAGTTGATCAGCAACAGACTTGGCCACCGTAGCGCCGCTCGCCGGCGAGTTCGATGTCCACAGCGTCTCATCCGCCCAGATCACGCCCTTGTCCATACCGATCTTCTGGGTGGAGACGATGAGATCGAGGCGTCGCTGAAGGCTGGGGACCTGTTGTGCTATCTGGTGCCCGACGTCTTTCAGCAGGCCAGGTCCGGACACGCTTGTGCCGATTGAACGCAATGCACTGTGTACTTGGGCATCTGCCTCGGACCATGACCGCTCTAAGCGCTTCATCTCGGCGATCAGTTGAGTCATCAGAACAGGGTCGATGCCGATCCGGTTCGGCGATGGAGTCATCGGCGGAACCCATCAGGAGGCGGTAGATGAGGTTGCCCAGGCCACGCGAACGGGTTATCGGCCTCTGGCTGGACGGGCGTGGCTTCGACCTGTGCCAGTGCTTGGCGAAAGATGGCCTTGTAGGCCGCCTCCCAACCGTGACAATCCTTGATGAGCTTGTCCGCGGCGGTGCCTTTCATCGCCCCGCCCTCTAGCAGGCCGATGAGTTTGCGCACGTCGTTAGCGTGCTGGTCGCGTAGCTGCTCGATCGTGCGCCGAGCGGCGTCGATCTGTTCTTGTGTCGCCATCATCCGAAATCCTTGGATCATTGAGGACGACGAGCTGTGGAACTTATGTGACGCTAGGGGATAATCGGAGCTGAGTCGAGTTGAACTGCTAAAGCAGCATCATTTCAACAATTACCTCGACTGCTACGTATCACACGTGATGGTCCTTGCCTCGCCCGCAGAGGCCACGGGTAAAAGTCATGAGTTTGCTGACGATGAGGGGCGTTGAGCACCCTGGCAGGGTTTGAACGCGGCGGTGTAGGCCAGCGGCGATGCTGGCGTGGCCGGCAAGGCGAAGGCCGAGCGGGCATGACGAGCCATTACGCAGAGCCCCTGGCAGTACGGGCCTAGGGATCGGTTCTCATCCCAGGTCAGATCGCGGAGGTCGGCTTCACTACGTCCGCGACGTTACCTACGGCGAAGACCGCTCCCAAGCCCGCACCGGCAACACCCCGCAACATGGCCGCCCTGCGCGACCTCGCCATCGGTCCCCTGTGCCTGACCGGCGCGATCAACCTCGCCCAAGCCATCCGACACCTCTCCCGAGACGCCACCCGGACGCTGACCATCCCCGGACTCACGTGATCAACTGACTTTGCCGAGACCCTGCGCTTATAACGCACTGACAGTTCAGGCAGTGGCCCGACTTCCTCGCCGCCGGAGAAGCGACAAGACTGCAACGGCTGCAAGCGTCATCCATACCTTGCCGAGAATCTGCCCGGGCAGGTAGTCAAGAGATCCGAAGGCCAGTTTCAGGAACAAGAAACTGTCACATAGGAGGCCGACGGCATTCGAGACAAGCATGGCGACAATCAACCCTCGTTGGCGAAGCGGTTCATAGACACTGAAGTCCGCCAGTTCAGCCACGGCAAACGCCACAGCTGAGGCCATGGCTAAGCCGGGATCAGCCAACAAGTACGAGAGGACGATGCCGACGGCAATTGCTGCTAGGACAGCGATGCGGCCAGCGGCTTCTCGACTGAGGTCGCGGAGCACGAGCGCCAACCCCACAAGGTAGACGCCAGCTGGCGCGTCGTAGCCGAAGCCCACTGGTACGGCACCGAAGTGGGTTACTGCGAGGTTTGCGGCAGGGATCGTAGCGATGTACGCCAGGAGTGCGCCGCTGCCTGCGGTAACGGAGACCTTCACGTTCTGCTCTCTGATCAATGGCCTGTGTGACCCTCCCTAGGCGGATGCCGGCAGGGTGAGCGTCCCGACATTACAGCCCATAGCACCGACACCGTGCGGACCCATCCGTTATTGCACGACCTTCACTTGGTCGAGCAGATCGTATGATCTTGGTTAGTGATGGGGTGACACCTTCGAGGTGGTTGACCTTGATGTCACAAGCCTTGGTCTACGCCAACTGCAGCGGCAGGCGGCTCCGAAACTGATACATCGGCGATCGTGGGTGGGGCGCAGTTTCGCCAACCGATTCGTGTTGCAGGAGGACTTGGCCGCTCGGTGACCTCTAGCCTGGCCCTGTGGTGATCAGACAACGACACCCTGGGCGGCCGTCCAGGGGGCGATATGCCTGTGTTCACCGTACGCGCCAGGTTGGCAGATGGATTTTTGGAAACTACGCTGCCTCCTGAGGTTCACGAGGTGTAAGTTTCGGGTCGAACCACGAGTGCAGAGGGTGATCAGATGGCTACAGGCAAGCCAAAGGCTGTTGTGCTCTTGAGCGGCGGTCTTGACTCCACGACCGTCCTCGCGATCGCTCGCCAGGAAGGCTTCGACGCGCACGCACTCAGCTTCCGTTATGGGCAGCGTCACACCGAGGAACTCGAGGCGGCCCAGAAGATCGCACGAGAGTTGGGTGCCGCGCAGCATGTGATCACCGATATCAACCTTGCCGTCTTCGGGGGCTCTGCGCTCACCGACAGCGCACTCGACGTGCCACATCACGAGAGTGTCGACGAGTTGGGTGCAGAGATCCCGATCACCTACGTACCGGCCCGCAACACCATCTTCCTTTCCTTCGCGCTTGCCTGGGCCGAGACTCTTGGCTCATCCGATGTCTTCATCGGGGTCAACGCCCTCGACTACAGCGGATACCCAGACTGCAGGCCCGAGTACATCGAGGCTTACGAGCGTATGGCCAACCTGGCAACGAAGGCCGGCGTCGAAGGGACCCAGAAACTGAAGGTTCACACTCCGCTGATCGACCTGACCAAGGCGCAGACGATCCAACGTGGTCTCGACCTGGGCGTGGACTACTCCTTGACCCACAGTTGCTACGACCCAGTTGACGGGCGTGCATGTGAGACCTGCGACTCCTGCCTGCTTCGCGGACGAGGCTTCGCCGAACTCGGCCTCGTCGACCCGTCCTTCACCTCTATGAAGGCTTGACCCGAAACATGTATCGGATCAAGGAAATCTTCTACACGCTGCAAGGCGAGGGGAGCCACGCAGGAAGGCCATCCGTGTTCTGCCGGTTTACGAGTTGCAACTTGTGGACGGGCAGAGAGAAGGACCGGCACCGCGCGATTTGCAAGTTCTGCGATACGGATTTCGTCGGCACAGATGGCCCCGGAGGCGGGCGCTTCGCAACGGCTGCCGATCTAGCTGCAGCAGTTGCCAAGACCTGGGCAGGTGAAGCACACCCACGCAGCCGGCCCTATGTGGTGTGCACCGGTGGAGAGCCACTCCTCCAACTCGATGCCGGAGCCGTCAATGCCCTGCATTCTGCAGGGTTCGAGGTAGCCATCGAAACCAACGGCACTCGAGCAGCTCCTGAAGGGATCGACTGGATCTGCGTGAGCCCGAAGGCTGGCACTCAGCTTGTCCTGACATCAGGCCATGATCTGAAGTTGGTCTATCCCCAGGTGGGGGCTGAGCCGGAACTGTTCGAAGACCTTGACTTTGATCGGTTGCTGCTGCAACCAATGGATGGCGAGGACCTTGTTGCCAACACTAAGGCCGCCATCGAGTACTGCCTTGATCATCCGCAGTGGCAGTTGAGCGTCCAGACCCACAAGCTTTTGGGAATCCGTTGATCGAGATCTTTCGTGAGTTCACGTTCGAGGCAGCCCACCGGTTGCCGAACGTACCCGATGGCCACAAGTGCGCCAGGCTTCACGGACACAGCTATCGAGTCGAAGTGCATGTCCGCGGTGAGATCGATCCTGCTACTGGGTGGTTGATGGACTTCGCTGAGATCAAGTCAGCGTTCAAGCCTGTGCTGGACCAACTCGACCACTATTACCTCAATGAGATCCCAGGGCTCGAGAACCCAACCAGTGAAGTTCTGGCCAAGTGGATTTGGGAGCGTCTGAGCGGCTCTCTGCCTCTGTCGGCAATCCACGTCCGAGAGACGTGCACTTCCGGATGCGTCTACATGGGGGAGATCTGATGCTTGCCGATGTCCAGGGGACACCCGACACTCGTGGCATAGCCCTAGACGAGGTTGGAATCGAAGGCCTGCGCTACCCAGTTCTTGTCGCTGATGGACAAGGCGCGAAGCGAGAGACCGTGGCCACGGCCGCTATGTCTGTCACGCTTGGACCGGAGGTCAAGGGCGCTCACTTGAGCCGCTTCATCGAGGTGCTCCACGGCTCGCGCGAGCAACTGACTCCTGCCACTGCTGCAGGCCTTGCGGACGAGTTGAGGCAACACATGCGGAGCACCAGTGCGCGCGTGCACCTGGCCTTCCCATACTTCCTCGAGCGCGAAGCACCGGTCACACAGTCCCGAGCGTTTGTTGAGTACACCTGCGCTGTAACCGCATACAGCAGTCTCACCGATACCCAGTTGATGTTAAGTGTCGAGGTACCCGTCACGAGCGTGTGTCCGTGCAGCAAAGCCATCAGCGACCGCGGCGCCCACAATCAGCGTGGCCATATAACCATCGAGGTCAAGCCGTGCGACCAGGCGACCGACCTGTGGTTCGACGAGTTGATCGACATCGCGGAAGGTGCCGCGTCCTCACCGGTCTACGCCTTGCTCAAGCGTCCCGACGAGCGCCACGTCACCATGGCCGGGTACGACAACCCCGTCTTCGTCGAAGACATGGTTCGCAACGTTTGCCAGGTGCTCGCGGCCGTCGACCATATAGCCGAGTACCGGGTTCGTGCGGTCAACGACGAAAGCATCCACAATCACGCAGCATATGCTGCGGTTTCCTGGACCTCCCCGAGCGGCGCATAGGACATGTCCCATAGCGTTGGCCGGAACGGCCCACCCGTGCATGTTGTAGTGACGTGCACAAACCGTAAGCGCATCCCAGTACCTGATTCGCTCTGCGCCCGGAACTTGAAGGCCAAAAATGTTGCCGACCGTTGTGATGAGTGGGTCCAGCGTCTGTCCACTGCTTCGTCTCATATTGCTGCCAGTGATATGTATGCAGGCGAGCATTGGCTTATCGCCCGAGGACTGGCAGAGGTAATTGGCGAAGGAGCAGTCCTGTGGGTGTGTTCGGCAGGGTATGGACTCATTCCTGTCGGCGTACCTATCGCCTCGTATGCAGCCACGTTCGCGTTTGGCCACGCCGACTCGGTTGCCCAAGATACTGACGGAACCCGGCAGTGGTGGGAGTGCCTTTCTCGGTGGGTTGGTCCACAACGAGAGCAACCCCGCTCCTTCTCCACGCTAGCTGCTCGTTACCCGGATTCCTCAATTGTCGCTGTGCTGTCGGATCCATATCTGCGAGCCTGTTCCAACGACCTGCGCGATGCTGCTTCAACCCTGTCCAGCAGCGACAACCTCTCAGTAGTTGGGCCGGCAAGACGCTGCGCAGAGGTCGAAGACCTCGTGGTCCCGGTTACAGCAGCTCTCAGGCCGGCAGTCGGTGGCAGTCTCCTCTCGCTGAACGTGCGAGCAGCCATGCATGTACTGAAGGAAGTACGCCTACGTGGAGACGCTGTACGGCGCCCACTACTAGCCAAGCTCATGAGCGATGCCCTCGCGGCGGCGCCACATGTTCCACCTCGGCCGGCCGGGGAGCGCATGTCCGATGATCAGGTCCGCACCTTTATCCGGAAGCGCCTGGAGTTCGGGCCCACATCAGCCACCTCCCTCCTACGCGAACTACGGACATCAGGATTGTCCTGCGAGCAAGCGCGCTTCAAGAACCTCTTCCTTAAAGAGCGTAACGCTTTGGCAGGTGGGTGGTGACGCCGCCGCCGCCGCAGAAGCCACGCATCGCTGAAATACGTGCTCTTCGGATCGTACAGGTGAAGGATTATCCCCTGTTTGTATTCATGTTGCGTGCGGAGCAGGTGCTCGAGTTCGCCGACATCTCCAGAGTAAGTAGAGACGAAGCAGGGAAGCTGATCGGTTACCAACGCCCTCAGGTAAGGAAGCACATCCAAGAGATTGTCCAGTACCTAGACAGCGATCTACCAATCTTCCCCAACCCCATCATTATGGCTTTGTCTTCACGCGTACGCTTTCGGTGCACCAGGGGTGGCAATAGGCACGCGGACGACGGTGTCTCGGATACTGGCAGGCTCACGATTCCCCTCTCCGAGGATGGGAGGCCTAGACCTGCCTGGATCGTGGACGGACAGCAGCGTGCCTTGGCGCTTGCGCAGGCACGACGGCGCGACTTTCCAGTACCGATCATCGCCTTCATCGCCGACACCGTCGACTTGCAGCGAGATCAGTTCGTCCGGATCAACAACACCAAGCCACTCCCGCGAGGACTGGTGACGGAACTCCTTCCGGCCGTAGACAGTCCACTTCCGCCACGATTGGCCATCCGGAAGGCCCCCTCACAGCTATGCGACATTCTGAACTCAGATAAAAATTCGCCGTTCTACGGCCTGGTGAAGCGCGCTTCTACCGCTAGCTCTAAGAACGCCAGTGCGGTCGTTACGGACACTGGAATTGTCGACATGATTCAGGAAAGCCTCACATCGCCATCGGGAGCCCTCTACCCCTACCGCGACATTGGTCGAGGAGAAACGGACTTCGATGGCATCATCCAGGCCCTCTTCATCTACTGGACGGCGGTACGAGAGACTTTTCCAGATGCGTGGGGAAAGTCCCCAGAGAAGAGCCGACTTATGCATGGCGCCGGCATCCGAGCCATGGGCCGCCTCATGGACCGAATTCTAGGCATCGTTGACCCCGTGCGAAAAGACGCGCCCGAAACAGTACGAAAGCACCTGGAAATGGTCGCCCCATACTGCAGATGGACATCCGGCGTTTGGGAAGAGATGGGACATCGCTGGAATGAAATCGAGAACGTAGGCAAGCACGTTCACGAACTATCCAACTATCTCATTCGCGTCTATCAGATTGCACGAAGGGGCCTAGTATGAGGTTCTACTTTCCTGACAGCCAGGACCAGGTCAGTCCAACATTCAATTTTATTACTGAAGAGCACTCTCCGTATCGGGTGCGGCAACGCGATGACATGTATGCACACGAAATCCTTGAGCCGCTGCCTTACGATGGACTCCTTGTTAGCAAGGCAATCATTGACGGCTCGGTGCAGGGTGCCGGCAAGTATTCAATGCCGCAAAGAGAGCGTCTCTATCGATTGGGCATATCTAAATACTTCAGGCTACCTGAGAACGTTGTGACATTGGGGGACTGCGGCGCCTTCAACTACGTCAATGAAGAGATTCCACCATATACGACCCCTGAGGTCCTGGACTTTTATGAGCGCTGCGGGTTCCACGCCGGGATCAGCATTGACCATGTTATCTTCGGCTATGACGCTCAGATTTCCGACGGGGAAGTTAATCCGGCATGGAAAAGACGGCGCAAAATTTCGCTTCAGCACGCCGCCGACTTCTATGCCGCCGTCCGGGATCGAGGTGATCTTATCGAGCCCGTTGGGGCTGCGCAGGGTTGGAGCCCGGCGAGCTACGCCGACAGCGTTCATCGTCTCCAGGAGATCGGATATCAGCGCATCGCCCTCGGGGGGATGGTTCCGCTGAAGACACCCGATATTTTGGCTTGCCTAAAAGAGATAGACCGGATACGCCATCCTAAAACCGAGTTCCATCTCCTGGGGATAACTCGCGTCGAGTCCATAAAAGAATTCGCGGTCTACGGGGTTACCAGCTTCGACAGCACCTCGCCCTTTCGGCAAGCATTCATGGATGATCGCAACAATTATCACACGAGAAATGAGGCGTATACTGCAATTCGCGTTCCTCAGGTCGATGGCAACCCCTCGCTCAAACGGCGGATTCTGGCGGGGGAAATTTCCCAAGCGAAGGCAAAGGTCGCAGAGCGAGAGTGCATGAGGCGCCTGCGCGCATATGACGGCGGCGCCGAAACCATAGACCGAGTTATCGATATTCTCGGAGAGTACGAAGCGCTGGTTGAGCCTGATAAGAAAAAGAGCAAGGTTCCCGCCTATCGAATTACTCTTCAAGCTAAGCCTTGGAAGTCATGTACGTGTAGTGTCTGCGTCGCTCACGGTATTGAAATTGCTATCTTCAGGGGTTCTGAGCGCAACAAGAGGCGCGGGTTTCACAACTTGTCAGTCTTCGCCGCTAAGATGCATCACATCAAGAGCCCTCTTGGACAGGAGAACTAATGGCCGACCGCCAGATCCTTCGTCTCCCAGCGTTGGAGATCAGGCAGGGATCGCGCCGTATATACTGCTTCGCGGTCGATGGCAAGAGACTGCACGAGTTTGCTGCGGTCTCCCGCATACGACGCGATGCGACGGACCATCTTCAGGGGTACCAAAGACCAGAGGTCGCTAGCCACATCCGGGCCATCCAGCGCTATCTGGAGTCCGAAAACCCCATGCTGCCGAACGCGCTAGTGCTCGCCTTTGATGGTCGTGTTCGCTTCGAACCTGTGACTGCTGCCCGAGAAGTCGTCGACTACTCCATGCCTGGAGAGCTTCTTGTCCCCATCGACGAGACCCTCGAGGATGATCAGAAACCAGCTTGGGTAGTCGACGGTCAGCAGCGCTGCGCTGCTATACGAGACGCGGACATCGGTGAATTTCCCGTTGCGGCTGTCGGCTTCATCGCGGATGACGAGGCTGAGCAGCGTGCTCAGTTCATACTCGTCAACAACACGAAACCTCTCCCCAAGGGTCTAATCCACGAACTACTCCCCGATACGAATACACATCTCCCTCCTGCGTACGCGCGACGTCAACTCCCCGCTGCCCTCATGACTCGCCTCAACGGGACTTTTCACGGGCCCTTTTACCGAGCCATCGCCACGCCCACGTCGCCGAACGGGTACATCAAAGACAACAGCATCTTGAGGATGATTGAGCACAGCCTGTACCAGGGAGCGCTTTACCAGTACCGGGACCCGATGGATGGCGCCGGCGACGTCGAGCAGATGCTGACTCATCTCACTACGTATTGGGGCTTGGTACGAGACATCTTCTCCGAGGCATGGGCGCTACCCCCCCGTCTCTCACGGCTCACTCATGGAGTGGGAATCCAGGCCATGGGCTTCATCATGGATCACCTGACCGAGGATCTCGCCCCTCAGGAGATCCCCGATGCGGTTAACGAGGCGCTGAAGCGGATCGAGGCGGGTGCTGCCTGGACTGCGGGTTCATGGAAGTTCGGTTCAGCGGAAGCGCGCAAGTGGAACAGCTTTCAAAACACCCCCAACGACGTACGTCTGCTCACTGACGGGTTGCTCTATCTGATTAACCAGGAGACTCTCTTCTAGAGGCCTATATCCTGATCACCTCTGGCATATAGCGGCAACCAGCCTTTCTGGGCGATTCCGGCTGTCAACGTTCTCGGCGACCCTAAGAAAATGGTCGCAAGGTTCGCGGCGATAAGCCTGCGAGGGGTCGCCTTTGAGACACAGTTATGACAGCGACACTATGGGGCCTTCCCGCCAAAGATTGCCTCGAAGCCTGAGAGTACCGCCTCAACCAAAGACGCTGATCCCTTGCCGAGCGCGTAATGGATCGGTTTACGGCCTCGCGCCTTCTTCAGAGCGTCTGTCGCAGCGTGCGCTGCCGCTCTATCCGCGATGACCAACAGGTCGGCCTGTTTCGCTGCGCTTCTTAATGCTGTACTTGCCACTTTGTCAGTGAAGATCTCGACCCGGGTTTCTGGGTACCATCGTCGCACGATAGCTGCTGCCCTGTTGGCCGCAGACTCCACTAGAGAATAGATCGCTACGAAACATCCTTCAGGCGGCCTGACCTGAAGAATCGTCGCTGGCGCCTGGCCATCGGGTTTGGCTGGAATTGCCAGTTCCAACCCGAAGTCTGAGGCCAGCATCTCGGCAGTCTCTAGCAGTACAGCGTTGATTCGTCGTGCGTTGTGTGGTCCGATCCGGCTCAAAATCTGAGTAGCAAAGGTTGGAAGCTCCGCTGCTGCGTCAGGCCGTGTCGCCGCAAGCACCTCGATCATTTCAAGGCTAAGTGACATGTCGGCATCAGTCAGGAAAGGCGTCCAACCGGCACGAAGACTGTCTACCAGTTCATCGAATATTGATGCTGATACTCCAGTGGTGAGCGCTCTCGCTACAAGATCAAGCAGTCGATTGGCTCGATGGCGATCGCCGGACTCATCCCCCAGGGCCCACGCCTCCACAATAGTCAACCGCAGGTCTTGGATTCCGGGTACGTCGCCGGCCGCTAGGAAGAGATCCCGTTCCATGTCGAGCAGTAGCTCGATGAGATCTGGAAGGAAAGAAGGGTCTAGCGACCTGCTGAGAGGCCGAGCCACATCGACAACTTCTCGGAGCACTCCAGCCTGCATGAGGCGGGGGACCGCTTGAGCTCGCAGTTCATCAGTTATCCGGGCTCGATCGGTGACGGTAATGCCAGCAGCAAAGGCGGCCTTGAGCGTTTCTGCCAGAGGCTCGGCAGCGATGGCGACCTGGTGCCCACTCGTTGTGAGTCGGCTAGACACTATGTGGCGGATGTCTGACTCGACGAGTTGCTCCCGCCACTGCTGGAGGAGTTGTATCGAGCTGCTGCTGAGAGTCTTTGTAACCAGTTCGAGGAGCACGGGAAGCAAGGTGGCGGACGGCGTGGCTCGCGCAAGGACCTCGATCGCGGCGTCGAGACGTCCACCGTCGAGAGCCAAGCGCAACTCGGCGAGGTCCGGTTCTCCGGTTGGTGTCTGAGCGACTGCGCCCGGCACGGAAAGTAGAGCAGCAAGGTCGCGCCGGTCGTTGACCTGATCGAGCCAACCCGATTCGAGGAGTCGCGCCGCGACGAGCTTAGCCGACTCACCTGATGACAGCGACCAGTAAGCGTAGTATTGGGCGCCCGCCGCTGACCTAATCATGGTCGCCGATCCCAGGAGGCATCCGTACGCTGAAGTCGACTGCACAAAGTCCGGGAGGCTGGCCGTATCTGGAAGGCGGGTCATGGCAAGACGAGCTAGTGCATCCGAAGCCAAGACGGGGCGGTCAAGACGGATCAGGTCCGGAAGTTCTTCGAACTGTTCGAGCCGATCCCAGTGCTCGAAAGTCACCAGATATTGCAACCTCAGGAACAGTTTGTTGGCCCTCGATAGCCGGTGATCCTTCTCCAGGACGTTCAGGATTTCTTCAGTCTTAGCTTCCGCTCCAGAAGCACAGGAATCCCAAAAGTCGCCGATGAGTCGGCCCAACGGTAGAACCAGATTGATTGTTCGATAGGGGCGAACTGTAAGTGCATGAGTCATTCGGACTAGGCCTTGGCGGACGTTGGCTTCGACTTTGGCATTCCTTGGGATCAGAAGTCGATATGAAAAGCCCTGCAGGCCAGTGAGCGTCTGGACAGCCTGGTCCAGAGGCATATCTGAGTCTTCGTGGACAGGCTGTCCGGAGAAGGCGGTCCACGATCCTACGTAAGCCTGAATTAGATCGCGGATCCACAATCGTTGTTCTCGATCAGGACAGATCACATACCAGTATGTCCAACTAGACGCGCTGACCGGAAGCACAAAAGGAGAAGGCGGGTTGGCAAACCATGCCGCTTCAGCTTGCGCGACGATTCTACGGACAGCGCCATTGCTGGTGACAGATATATCATTGGGTGGTGAAAAGAAGGCCGCAACAAATTTGGTCCACGGCGTATCCAGGAGGCCGGGGTTCACTTGAACAGCTCAAGTAGATCGGTTGCGACCGCTGCAACCCGTGCGGCATCTGTCGTAACCGTGATCAGTTCCCCATTCATAGTAACTCCGCTATAGGTAAGATTCATTGATCCATAGACCGCCCATGTGTCGCCTATCAGGGCCTTCTCGTGGCTGAACAGGAGATGCTCCCGAGGTTGTCGAGTGAGTGATAGGCGAGAAGCGGTCCCGTCTAGCGATGCTGCCTGTTCGACGCGTGACAGGAGTTCCGTTTCGCGATCGCCAGGGCCGCAAGCGAGTCGGATGATGGTGCCGTGCTGGAGCATTGCCCTAAGTACATTGGAAAAAGGTACGAACGTCGCTGTCCAGGCTGCATTGAGTGACGTGAATTTGCCGCCTCGGTTGTCCAGCGCCGGAAAGTCCGACATCCAGGGCGACACAACGAGCAGGCGTTTACCTGGGTTAAGCAGTTCCGAGAGGAACAAACCCTCGAGGCACTCTGTCAGATCTCGGCTTGGTGAGGCCGCCGACCTATGGATGAGTCGCGTGCTCATTGCGGAGCCTCCCGAAGCGAAACTGACACCGAGTACCTACCGTCTTCTCTGGTGATCCCTTCCACTTGTGGATAGACATGCAACCAATCAAGTTCGAGTGGGTCAGCCATCAACTCCCGCACCGCGCTCGCTAGCACCTCCGTCTTGCTGGAACTGCTGACAAGTCGGGCGGTGCCGCGGCTATGCAGGGCAGAGGCCAGAGCGTCGCGCCACTTTTCACCGTCAACATCGATACCCGCAGGACGACTGGGCAGCACATCTTTCAGCAGAGTTCTCTCCGTAGCAAGTGGGTTCTGCATAAAGCGATTGGTGGCTCGGAGCGTTTCGTTGCGACGTGCGCATGCCCGTGTCCATAGCAGGCTGAGGAGGACCACTTGCGCCCTAGTCTGCGAATCGGCTTCGTTTGTGGAAGACGCAACGCGCCTAAGCATGTCCAGCACCTGATCGTCCCTTGCGAGGAACGCGCATATGGCGCGATGGTCAATCGCGAATCCGGCGCGAACGTCGATGTCATCCCAACGGCCCAGCGCCAGGCGGAGGAGTTCGTCACTCTCGGCTCCTGATCCCGGCCGAAATATGCGCGTTGATAGCGCGGTGAGATTCGCATGCGTCTGGGGGATGCCTTCCTCTGCAAGGCATGCGTTGAGGTCCTGCCATGCTTGCAGCCTGTCGGCTCTTCCTCCACGGAAACGCTGGGCCGCATCGCGGACTGGAGCGCTGGTCTTCAACAGCCCCAGCACCCGGCGCAGGGATGGATCTACCTCTTCCGAGTCCGACGGTTCCACGGCTGCGGCGACGAGGGTATCAAACCTCCGCGGATCGTCTGCTAGCCGGCGAGTCAGGGCCTCGACTAATCCGCCTCCACCCGGAACGGTGTCGGACAGGACAATGTGTGCCCGCGGCCCTCCCTCATCGAGGATGTCAACCAAGGCGTCGGTGTCTATGTTGAAATCGGAGCAGACTTGCTGTGCTGCAGCCTGCCAGGCCGCAGCGAGGGTGTGCATGAACCGAGAGCGGATCCACGGTAGCCATGTTTGGTCGGGCTCGTGGTTAAGAGTCGGAATTGTCTCGTTCAGAACTTGGATCGTGTCTGAGCTCTGAAGGGCGTCAAGGACTGTATCTCGAAGAGGTGTCTCGTCGACCTCGGTGTGGTTGGTGGCGAGAAGGACGCCGTCTACCACGGTTGCTGCTAGCGACTGCCACTGTTGTGCCCCGAGCCCGAGCAGGTGATCGATGTCGTCCCCGCGAAGCACTGCGTCAGTTGCTACTGATAGGACGACGTCAGTGACCCACGCCGCAGTAAATGGGCCAAGACCGCTTTGTTCGAGACCTTCCCGAGTAAGGTGCGCGAACCGATCCGTACGCAACTGCCGGAGCCTACCGGGATCGGTATCCAGCTTGAAGGCGGCCAGTGACTCCGGTACAGCAACGGTGACAAGGAGCGCGTCGACCGTGCTGGCGAAGCCGACGCCGGCGGGCTTACCGCCCCGCGTGAACGTGAGGTCTTGACGCCTTCGAGTCCCCGGCATCACGAGTTCGGCCGTACCCTCCAGCGCGAACCGCCAGGTCTGCAGGGGGCCGCGATCAGCATTAAGGTACGCCGTAACATCAGGGACCAGCTGGCCGAGAGGGCTGTTGCGCGGACGGGGTAGCTGTGTTCCCTCGTCGTCCACGTCGATGGTGAAACGCCACTTGAGCCAACCGTTCGAGGTTGCTTGGACACGGGGCGGCGGTTCCGTCGGGCGGATAGCCATGGGCCTGACTATGGGGATGGGGCCATCCGGCGTGAGGACATCGGTGATCACTTCACCGCCAGGAGCCAGGCCGGCATCAAGATCAATCACTCCGGACGCTGGGGCTTCGATCCAGAGGCCCCGGACCTTCTGCACGGCCCATCGAAGCGTTACTTTCCCAGGAGCGAGTTCGCTGAGTGCCATCCCGACTGGCATGGATGTTTCGGCCGCGGGGTCGTAATTTGGAGGCGGGGCAATCTCCACTTCCGGAAGTGCAAGATCACTAAACAACGTTGACGGAATGAACTCTGGCAATGGCTGTCGTGCGACGATGTCAGTGCTTGGGACCGCCTCCCTCGACTGCACGGTGGACCAGTCGCTGGTAAGCCGGCGATAGGCGGTTGGCACGACTTCGAGCATGAGCGAGCGAGGGTACTCCCAGCAAACACTCTGCGTCTCCTCGAGGCTCAATTTCAGACTCGATTGGACGAAGGAAAACAGGTCCTTCTGGGCAGCGCCACCATCGAGGACTTCGCCCAAAAGCTGGTGGCACGCTTGTACCAAAGTATATTTTTCGCCGGGTTTCGAAAGGACTTTGCGTACGGACCAACGATGCGGTCCATCAACGCCAAGTCGGGTGGCGATCCAGTCAATGAGACACATCGCGGCCTGCATCTTGCGCACTGATTGATTGCCCAGCGGTAGGTTCTTTGCCGGAACCGATGGGTCAATGATCGTCTCGTAGGACTGAAAGGCCAACCGGTCGCGCCCGTAATCTGAGAGCACAACGACGGTCCAGGGACGTTGGTCCTGCACTCGTCCGGCCCGACCTCGGCGTTGCAGGAACTGCGCAATGTCACGCGGTGCCTTGTGCTGAAGGATTGCCCCAACGCGGGGATCGTCGTATCCAACTTCTAGAGAAGAGGTTGCAATGACAATATCAGTGGACTGGCTGACGCCGGTATCCTGCGATGACGTTCGCGATATCTGCAGGGAGCGCTGCCCGAAGCCCAACTTCTCCGGGAGCCACCAAAACTGGCCTTCACGGTCCCATTCCGCTTCGTCATCGATTCCCGTATAACGTTCAGCATCATCTGGAATACGTAGGCTGGCGAGGACGTGTCCATTCCGATCGGGATTCCCGAAGGGATCGCGACCCTCTGCGCTCAGCACCTGCCGGTAGAGCCGGTTAACGAGATCAAGGTTTTCGAGAAAGGCGAATACCCGTGTCCCATATGAGCCACCAAGGCTGGCTCCGTTTTCATCCAGGATCCGCCGCAGCAGCATGAGACTTTGGATGGAAGTAGACAGCAGGGCAGCCTGAGAGGCGGGATCGCCACGGAGAAGGAGTTGATACTCGCTTCCCTTGCGTATCATCGAATCCGGATCCGGACGGACATCATTGATATATTCCGGGGAAACGCCGCACAGATCTGAGAAGAACGTCGCTGCGTTCGCAAGCGTGGCGCTCAGACCTACCCAAGTGACGGGGCGCCCGATAAGGTGCCGCCAACGCCGGAGTAGATAGGCAACCTGGGCACCGCTCGCGCCCGAATAGGTGTGGATCTCGTCGAGCAGGACGAGATTCGGTCCTCGCCCCTTCCCTACCCCGAAGACATGCCTTGACCATCCGTCGCTTAGTTGCTGGTTCAGCATCTCCGTGGTCGTGAATAGAATGTCAGGCACCTGCTCCTGCATGGCGGTGCGCGTCAGACGGAGTTCGTCCGAAGTGACATGGCCACCGCATGTCTGGCACTTCAGGTGTCCCCAGTTTAGAGAACTTGACTGCTTGTCTGGAGGGCGAATCCAAGCAAGCGTTCCGCCACAGTTACCGCCATTGTTAGTTGCGGGGCAAGTTAGAAATGGGCACAGCCAAGCCGATCCTTCTCTTCGCCAACCGCCTCGTCTATCGGGCTCGTGATCGCTGCTGAATGGCGTCGGCCCAAAATAAGCTCCGATGGTCAGGAGTCGACTGCCAGATGATCGAAGGGAACGCACCTCCTGCAGCGCCGTCGCCAACTGATCCTTCAGCAACTCGTTACGGGGATAGATCGCAATGACGCGCGGGCCGTTGTCATCTGCCGCCAACTGTGACAGAGCAGGGAGGTAAAATGCGAGGGTTTTGCCGCTTCCGGTGCCTGCACCGATCACAACTCCGCGATCTTTCTTGACCCGAAGCGCTGAGAAGATCTCGGCCGTAGCCTCGAGTTGGAAGTGGGAGAGGGACCGTCCAGCCAGGACACGTCCGACCTGAGAAAGAACAGCGTCGGGGAGGTCACGCCCCTGCAGCAGTTTGAGGGCCTCAGCAGGCTCAAGGTTCCGATCGGGAAAGGCGCGCGGCCGGCGAAGGAAGCGGAAGTCTGAGACCAATCGGCTTCCGGACTGCCAGGGCTTGCCAGGGAACAACTGACGGAGTCTGGCGAAAAGGCGCACTGACTCAGCCATCCTAGTCCGGTACCTGGCCGGCCATTCTCTATGCAACTGAACCAAGAGATCCTCGGCCAGCAACTCATCGATGCAGACTTCTGTATCGGGGCCGTCCCAATGCTCTTTGAGGAAGTCTGAGAGGCTGTCTCGTGTCCAGGACTCGTCGATGAGTCCCCACGCGATTTTCCGTGCGTCGGCTTCCTCGAGGGCGTCGAGAGCGGCGAGAAGAGCAGAACGGTCAAAAGTAGTCATGATCGCAGCACGATCCTCAGATTCACCGTGTTTTCGGGGTCGGACAACCATGCGCGGACGGAGGAAGTGATGAGTCGCCAGGGCGCGCCGCCCTCAGTTGCCGCGTAGCGGAGGAACTCGCTGACCTCCGGGTGCTGGCGTTCGAGGCTCTGGTCCAGCTTCGGCCGATCCGCCGCCCACGATGCGGCGCCGTCCTCAAGGTCTTGAAGTCGATTCACCAAGTCGTCTGGGCTGAGGTTCTCGACTTTTCGCGCGAAAAGCGACTGGATCCGTCGCAGCCTGGCTGCCAGCGCCTCGCTAGACCCGGGATAAGCGACTATCGGCTGCTCGATCCCGTTCGGTCGCATCTGCATCCGCTTCATGTCAACGGATCGATTGAGGTCGACGAGAAAGGATCGAGAGAACTTACCAGCAGTGTCCAACGCGCTGTTGACCGACTGCGAGCGTATTCGAGAGGCAACATCCCCGATGGACGCCCCAACGATCACGGTTGCTGTTGTCCGCAGTGCCGTCCGGGCCTTAGTGAGTTCGCCTGCTGTCGCCTTGCGGACTGCAGGTTGGGCCAACCCATGTCCTGCGAGAAGTGGGATTACACGCAACGCGCTATCTAGGTCCTCGCGCGCTCTACCAGCACGCACTCGAGCTTTCTCGATTTCAACCCGTGCCTGCTGATCGGCCTCTTGGGCCTCTACTTGCGCCAGCCGGTTGAGTAGGGCTTCAGCGCGTGAGGCTAGCGACTCTGGTGGGTGCATCACTGGACCTCCTGACAGGCCCTGTCCAGCAACGTGGCCAGGCCTCGAAGTTCTCGGATCAGGGCGTCCGTGTCTACGGCTCCAGTGATTTGCGTAGCCGTCAAGTTTTGCTCCAGACCAGAGAGAAGCTCCTTAGTCACTTGTGCGAAGCGCCCAAGCGCCGTCAGTTGTGGCAAGGGATTATTGAGGATGTCCCAGAGGTCACCAGATTCAACCTCGCTGGCAATTTTTTTGCTGAGGCGTCGATAGGACTCCATGCTCTCGGAACCGACTTGGCTTCGAACCGTTTCGTACAACTCCTTCGAGTCAGCACGGGGCAATCGACCTCGGAGGTGGCACTCCTTAACGAGCCGATCAACGACCTTCAGGGTCGCGCTCAAGTCCTCAGTGGGATCAAGAAACCTCGCCACGTCCTGGACGCTCCGTGCTACGTCGTTCCAGGCTTGCTCTGCCGCCCGTGACTGCCGAGTTTGAAGTTGCCTCAGCAACGGGCTGCCGTGATCTTCACCAGGGGGTTCGCTCGGAACCGACCGTGCTTTCAGGTGCACCTGGATTTGCCGCAAGAGCGGGCCTACGTCGAACAGTGATGGCTTTCCTGCTCCCTTGGCCGCTGTCGCGTAGGCCCGAACAGTTGTCAACGCCTCTTCACGAACGGGGCGTACCTCCTTGAGAAACTTCTCGACGGCCGGGTGCTGACCCGCCGGGCATGCCGGCATCAGCATCGCCGGCAGAGCGGTGGAGACCGTATGTCCGGGATCTGTGGCCGCGTTGCGCAGCACCTCAAGCGCTTGTACGGCGGGCAGTAGAGTTGCAGCGTCGGCTGTTGCCAGGTGGGCGAGTTTACTAGCGTAGTCGCTGATTCTTTTCTGGAGGTAGAAGAACCATCGCCCCTGATCCACCGAGTCCAAGCTACTTCCGTCGGCGGCCGTTAGTACTCCCTGGATAAGGATGGCATTATCGTCCGTGGCCTCAATTCGAAATGGAACTGGGCTCTCGACCACACCTCCGCCCTGCGACCGGTCAATTTGGATGTCACTCAGACGCAGGGTGTGAGACCCAATCAGCCAGGCAGGTCTGGAACCCTTGATTCTACTGATCAAAATTCCGTACGGGCCGTTCTGCAGGTGGACGATCACCGCGTCGCAGATCCATCTCCGAATGCGGTTTGCGGTGCCGGAGCTGAGCAAACTAGAACCATTGGCCCACAGATCGATCTCGCTCGCCGATGGCCGTTGCGGCTTAGGCAGCGTCTCGTCCCTCTCCTCCGGCTTGCCTTGATCATCAGCTATTCCATCACTCAGTTGATTGCCGAAGTAGGCCGCGACGGCTTCGAGTGCCGGGTCGGCATTTGGTGGTGACTGAGCGTAGAAGGCGCGCAGGCTCATCTCAGTGTCAGGGCTGACATGGTTGGTACGCCGAATAGCTGCTCGCATTCCTGGAGGGATTGCTTGCCGCACATCGTCCAGTGGCTTGGCGAATCGCCCAGACGGAAATATTCCTCCTGTTGGCAACTCATCTTCGGCAGCCTCCAGTGGCCCTCGGATGACTTCACGGAGAATCTCTCTAGGTTGGAATCCGCCTGGGCTGGCTAGCTCTACCAATCTGTCGATGGCAGTTCCGTTAAAGGGATAGAGACCATAGCCGTCCGTTGAGGTACCAAAGGTTGCGTGGCATCGAGGCCTGTCTGCGCATGATAGGCATGCGTTCGGAATGTCAGGAATCTGGCCGCGAGACGCGGAATTGGCGGGCGGAGCATCGGGCAGACGCCCAGCATTTAAATAGCGCCCGACGAAGTCCCGCAGGCCCGTCTGGCCTATAGCCTTGACGTTAATGTTGAGAGTGAACTGCACGCCTCGATCGGTGAAGGTGTCGAGGGAGTTCAGGTATCCAGATGTCACTGCGATCGCGGCACGGAGTTTGCACAACCGAGAGGAGGCAGGAATAGTGAGCGCCTGTGCCAATTGCTTGTCGATGCCATGCAGCAACACGAGGTCCTCGATCAACAAGCATAGTTCGTGTCCGCGAGCAGCGATCTCCTCGCGTACGTCCTCGAAAACGCTAAGTAGATCGGTTCCCTGCCCCATGAACACCTCAGCTTTTGCGCGCGGCAGATACCAGTCGCAGAGGGCGGCGATATCAGTTCGTAGGTATCGGTTCGAGACCAGGGACCCCACCAGGTTTTGGAGTTCTGGACCGAGGTCGTCAAAGACTGCAGGGTCAACCTGCAGGTCGGCCTCAGTAAGATGAAGGTCGGTCTCATCGACATCCTCTGATGGCTCTGCCCCACCACGGGCAAGGCGGACAATCCGGTGTACGGGACCGTCGCTTCTGCTCAGTACCTTGCGAAAGGTGTAGTCGCCGAGCAGTCGATGCGTTTTACGGCGTAGGTCGGTGAGTTCGGTTGGCGACACGCCCGATAGGCCACGGATTTCGGTGGCCGGGTCGAACGTCACCAGGTGGTCGAGCCTGGCCAACAAGGCGCTAACCGCCTCTTCGGCGGTCGCTATCTCAGATGAAGCCCGCGCGAGTTCTTCGCGGAGTTGTCTCGCCTTTGGCGTGTCGATTCCGGAAAGTATCTTCTCGGTCACTCGCCGGAGTGATGTGTTTCGCTTTTCGATGTAGACGATATGCCATGATGGGCGAGCCCCTAGACGGGACTTGAGCCACCTCACCATGTGGCTCTTCCCCGTACCCTTATCACCCTTGATGAAGAGCAACAATGGCTCATTCGACGTAATCGGCCGCGTAAAAGCGCGACGGACGTCGTCCTCGCTTGCCTCGATAGAGCGGCCGCCGCCCTGCTCCCGGAGTACGGGCAACTTCTGGTGTATAGCGTCGAACACCGCGTCGGCGCGTGGGTCGTCTACTTCTAGCCCACCGACGTCGACTTGCGTGGCGAAGTCGACCGCCGCCCGACTCCAGCAGACGCGATTTCCAATCACAGGTCACCTCTAATTCGAGTCGTCTCCCAAATTACCGTAGTGACGACACGGTCGGCAGACCCATCAGGCTGCAGTCGAAGAGTCCGGCCACCTGCGTCGCTCCTTCTTTCCAGAGTCAGGAAACCGTGCGCCTCGAGTTGAAGCAGCGAAACTGTTAAGCCGCCACTGAGTATGGCGTGATCACCCTCATGCTGCGGATCGTGACTGAACTGCAAGCCGTCGCCATCTAGGAACGGAACTGCTGAAGCACATCGTGCAGCGAAGTCACGCACATCGTAGTCGCCAGGCGCCAGCGTCGGTAGTCGGTAGGCCAAGGCTTCGCTAGCGTCTGGGATTAGTCCACCACTGCCAACAGGGCGGGCGAGTCCCAAGTATGATGCCCAACGCCGAAACGACGACCACTGTTCCCGGTTCGGAATCGGCCAGCCTTTGCGGTCGGAGCCGAGCACCTGCTCTTGCCTGATCGCAAAACTTCGTCCGGCACGACTAGTGGCAGATGACTCGAATCTGTCAAATGGACGCAAGGGCTCTCCTGCTACGTGTAGGAGAACTAGCGCTTGAATAAAATCTCCCACACCGCTCGATGCGTCCGAGTCGGTCATCTGGATCAGCGTGTCTACCAAGACCTGGAACATGCTCCGGGGGGTGACGGCTGCTGGGCTCTTCCAGCGCTCAGCCTCTGCGGTGGCTAGCCTGATGCGATTGCCCGACTGCTCAACCATGCCAAGCATCCGTAGAGCGTCGAGAGAGGCGCCGGCGATGATAGAGCCACCCGCACGCAGGTCATCTGGGTCAGCGTCCGAAGGATCGGCCGCCCCGGTAGCTACCAAGTCCATTGCCTCTGTAAGGCCACGAGGAGCTACCAGGCTCAGGAGTTCTTCCCTGTCTGCTTCTGCTTTTGGAAGTGCGACTAGCGCCCTCACCAGAAAGCGCATCGCCTCAGGGAGGATATCCGGCGGGTTGAGGAGTGCCATCTATAGCCTTCGCAGAATGTGATCGATGTGGTAAGCCGGGCCCCAGGATTCCCTTAGTAACGCTGGACCGCCAAAGGGACTTGGCGCGTCACGGGTGCATAGCACGACGGTCAGTGGTCCCCGCGAGAGACGGGTTAACAAGAGTGCCCACTCGCTGGCCAGATCTCCGGCGTCGATCCGCACGAGCGTGGGAACGAGCACGTTGTTCGAGCCTGCGAGCCAGCTCGTCACGGTGTCCTCCCACCAGATGGGTTGGGGCGATCGAGGGCGTGGCGACCACGGCCCCGCGGCCACTAGGGCCATGACACCTTGACTGACCAGGCGGTCGGCGAGTTCCTGCACGGCATCGGGTTCAAACTCGTCAGTCCAGACACATAGCCGTCCTTCTGGTGCCAGGTGGCGCAGCCTAGGTCCAGCCGAAGTAGTCAGGGTGCCGTTGATCAGCGGGCTCATAGGATGTCTTATCAATGCTGGCGGCAAGCGACGTGCTCGGCAGAAGGGACAGCCTCCGCACTGTCGAGTAGTTGGGAGCACGCCAGATTCCATGTTGAGGCGGTAGTGATCGGCCAGGTAGCGGTTCACGCAGGTGTCGAGTCCCTCGAGGATCTTCGTTGCAGATTCCAGGGACGCGGCCGCCGCTGTGCGACTCTGTGACTGCGCATCGCGGAAGCGCTGGCGGAAGGTGGCTTCGTCAGAGAGGTCGCTATGCTGAATACGGACAGACATCGAGTTTCGATGTGTTGCGAAGATATCCTGCAATGCCTCGTCTGTGGCATCAATCGGGATATTAGATGGAGTTGGCCATTCCACGGTGATCATCCTGGCACGATCCATCGCAGAGAGTGTCTGGGTGTTCCAGTAACGGTTGGCGTCGCTCCATGGATAGGTCACGTCCTCGGTGGGCGCAGTGAGATCTACCTTGAGTACGTCGTCCTCAATAGAGCCACGACTCTTCATGCTGCGCCATCGCCTCCATGCCTTCTCATCCCCGAGAAGCCTCGCCTCGGCCATTCCGTGCGCGACTTTGGCATCTGAGTCAGTCCACAAGACCATGGAGACGGACGCTCTGCCATCTCGGCCGCTCCGACCTACTTCCTGGTATAGACGATCCACTGACTCGGGCACGCATAGGTGAATCACACCCCGCACTTCAGGCACATCCATGCCAAGGCCAAAAGCCGAAGTGGCCACAACGATGTCGACGTCTTTGGCTGGGTCACCAGCGAGGCGTAGACCACGAGTAGCGTCCTGACGCCCTTGTGCTGATACGCCGCTTGTGACACCGGCGATTGCCTTCAAGCCCGCGGCGCGAAGCCACGACAAGGCTGTTGACACGTTGGTGGAGTTCTCAGAGGTGTGCAAACTGGTGTACACGATGAGTGGCCGCGGTAGGTGCCGGCATGCTTCAAGGAAGCGCTCACGCTTCTCTTCCTCTGTTGTGCAATAGCTCATCCACCAGGCGGGCTCCGGGCGAGTGACTTGCGCAGTTACCAGCACTTCGCGCTGTCCAGGGAAGAGGCGACGCAGCGCCTCTAGCCCATAGTCGTCAAGGGTTGCTGTGAGCATCACAGTGACGGGTTTCCGGTCAGCGGGTGCGAGGTCAAGCAAGTGCCGCCGCAGTCCCGCGAACGCCTGGAAGGCGGGTCGGAAAGCATCACCCCACTCCGCGACGATGTGTGCCTCGTCGATCGCAAGCAGGTCAAGCCTGCCCTCAGATGCGGATACTTCAAGAGACCGAGAAAGTACGGTGCACGCCGCCTCAGGAGAAGAGATGATCAGCCACTGTGTTCCCTCACGTACCCGTCGGGCCAGATCTGTCTTCTCGCTCGTGGTCAGATCACCGTGGTAGGCGAACAGGACTTGTTCCCCCGTGAGTTCCTGAATCCGCCGTTCAAGGTCCAGGGCAAGAGCCGTAGTGGGAACAATTAGACATGTCTGCCGAGGCCGGTTGCTGATCGCCCGGGTAAGGACGACGTCTGTCTTCCCGGATCCCGTGGGAAGCACACAGATGACGGAGTCTCCCCCGCGGGCTGCGCTGAGTGCGCGGACACTGGCCTTTTGGCCGGGGCTCAGATAAACGGACCGTTGCGCCGCGATGGTGTAGAAACGATCGGCGGTCAGTCGCCAGTTCGGTCTCCGTGGAGAGCAGTGGGCGGCGTCCTCGTCAGGTGCCGTTCCCCGGGCATCGAGCCATGAGGGAAGCCACGGTTGAGCGCGCCAGTACAGCCCTGCTTCGCGCACAAAGCCATAAGCCCGCCATTCGACCGTCGGTATAGAGGCCAGATCGGACGAGTCAGCGACCGACTGATATCCACGCGCGACCAAAACCGATCGGATCAACGGCAGAATTTCCGCCGAGCGCGGATTCCCGGACGACTCTAGCCGCCGGGCCAGACGCGGGCACGCTTCTGCTATCTCCTGCAAGGGGTAGATAGTCATGGGCGGTACACCCAAGTAATGAATACTGCCCCGCAGCTATCGAGGCTAAGCTCCGGGTGGGCCAGAGCATGCTGGACTGCGGCCATGACAGTCTCATCTGGAGACGACTCTCCCCCGATGCGTGATCGGGCCTGCAAAATCACACGCTCCCATTCCTGGGCAGCGGCAGTCCGCCGACGTGCCTCGTCCAGACGTTGGATCACGCTGTCGCGACCGTGGACGGCGGCTATGGCGGTCCGGAAGACGTCGCCGCAAAGACGAGGCCACTGGAAGGGTGCGGCTAGTTCGCGAAAACGCTCCGGGCGGCTTCCCAGGTTCTCTCCATCAGTGCGCTCCAGGATCTTGACCAACCTTGACTCGCACTCGCCTTGGCCCGCCAGCCACCAGATTCGTTCCAAGGTGGTTGGCAAGAAAAATTCAGAGCGCGCTTGTATCGCCCGATGGAGCGCTCCATCGAGATCGCCGGCGCCAGGAAGGTTGATCAGGCCAGGCGCGACCTTGATGTCGAAGCAGAAGGCCACCCATGGCTCTCGGTCTGGCTCTCGAGTCTGGAGTTGCACCTCGGTCGAGAAAGCCCTTCCGCGGTCGTCCACCTCAGCGATCTTGGCGAAGGCATTGACCAATGGCTCGCCCCAGCGCAGTAAGCCCAGGCCGGCCTCCGCGGTGATGCGATCGGTGGTGTACGCCCGTTTGAACACCTGCGTTCCGATGTCCCTCACGCACTCCTCTGTCAACAAGGGCGGCTTTGATCTGCTTACACCGAAACGCACGTGATCGTCTTCGTAGGAGACAGAGAACTGGAGCATCTCGACTAGGTAGCCGTGAACTGCCCGTTCGATCTCGCGTTGTTGAGCGTCCACGGTGGAAAGTCGCCGCGCAACGTCTTCGTCATTGGCCCGATCCTCGATGCTGTCAAGGATATCTTGCCCAGATATTCGACGCTGTTGAGCTGCAAGTTCATCCCTTTGACCCAGCATCTGCTCTCGCGCGCCGGCTAGGGTATGGGTGACTGCCGTGTGAAAGAACTTGTTCTCGAGATCCGACAGCACATACTGCAAGGTCGATGTTGAGGACGTGAACACACCAAATACGTCGTTGAGAGTCATCGTCCAGGCATCAATATGATCCCGGCCGGTAGTAAAATCCTCCCGGAAGGTCGAGGAGCGCACAGGACTCTGCAGTTCACTCCATCTGTCGAAGCGGCCGAGGCGCTGCTCGAGGTGGGTGCTGAAGGTGGGCACGTTGAGGTGAAGCACTTCGTCGATGAATTGAAGATTTGTCGCTTCCTCGGCGGACCGGTCGATGACGAGTATGCTGCGCTCCGTACTGCGTGCGAACTCGGTCGTTAGCCGGATTCTGAGGTCTTCCCCCTGGTCTTCTAGCAATGCGGAGACGCGGTGGCCGCCCAATTCGCTTACAAGTGACTGGGTAACTAGGCGAGCAGTATTCGGAAAAGAGCAGGCAATGGCGCATTTCTTGCGCCCTACCCGCTCTCTAGCCCACTCGATGGCTACAGACATTCGGTCTGCCTCAGTAGCGTTAGCGACAATTCGCTCGAGATTATCGGCAAGCTCCTGGCCAGCATTCAATCGCACGATCGCGTCAACGGCACTCAGTTCATCGGGCGACAGATCGTGGTTCGGTTTACGTCGTAGTGCTTTAACAAGGTCTTCGAGTGCGGTGATGGGCGCAAGAATGCGTCCAAGAATGATTTGCAGAATATATCCCGCTTTGGGATGCTCCTCTAGTTCGAGAGCGAGACGGAGATCGTCTAACGCGGTAAAAAGATCCTGGCGCCGCCGGTCGGGGTCCGGGATTAGCCAAGTGTCCGCCAGGCCGCGGCCTCGTGCGGGAAAGCCTTTTTTGGCTGCTGTGGAGCGACGATTTCGTACCATCCGTCGGTGAAGTCGATAGGTCTCGGAGATGTAGCTTCGGAGATTACTGATCTTTCTCCTAGTTTCGCCCTCTGCCCTGGCTGCGATGAACTGGTGGGCATCGGCAATGAGTTCCTTGGCAACGGGGTCGTTCGGGAGTAGCTGGGAGACTTGGGTCAGCGGTCCGTCCAGATAGCGAAGTGGAGTCTCTTCGCTGATCGCCGATATAGCTTGCGCCAAGTCGTCACGCATTTCGACGCGGTGGCGAAATGCGGTCATGTCAGTCAGGGGATAGTTCGCCGGGTCTAGCAAGTGCAATAGCCTGAGAAAAGCGTCCTCATTACTGCGAACTGGTGTAGCACTCAACAGAAGAAGCGCCTTTGAGGCGTGGGCGATGGCGCATAGTGCGTCATACCGCTGGTCACGAAGACCTTCCCCTTCGTTGTTCACCCGCTCGGTCAGCCGGTGTGCCTCGTCGACGATCGTGAGCATTCTGGGCTCAGGTCGTATGGTTCCAATCGCCGAATGGCCGACGATCTTCACAGCGCCAGGGAGTTCGTGCACCCGGAACTTCATCGCGAGCTCTTGCTTCCACTGTCCGACCACCTGATCGGGCACGATGACGACCGCAGTCCCCGCCTCGTCGAGCAGCAACTGGCGAAGCACCATGCCGGCCTCGATGGTTTTGCCGAGCCCCACCTCATCGGCCAGCAGGTAACGAGGTATCGGATCGCCGAGTACTCGGCGAGCTGCACCGACTTGGTGATCGTGGATCTCGACAGCCGACGAGAGAATGCCGCCAAGGTTGAGGGAGGCGCTGCGCTGCTGCAACACCGTATGTAAGAAGTGGGTCCTGCGAGTATGGAAATAGCGAGTCTCGACTGTGCCCGCCTTAAGCAGGCCAAGCGGGTCCGCCAGCGGGAGGGACCAACGGACTTGCAACTCAGCGGAGGGCAGGACCTTCGTGCTGCCGTTTGGCAGGTGGACGAAGTAGGCCTCGCCCTTCTCGCTCGATGGGGAGTCGATCCGCCCAACGATCCACCGTTGGCCGTCAAACCACCACACCCTCTGCTGTGAAGGCAAATGGGCCACCTGGTACGTTCGGCCAAGAACGGGCAGTTCCACCTCGGATCGCATTGGCGAATCGAAGAAGGCGATCCTCCCCGCGGCGGGGTCAAAGCGGCCCCAGCCTAGCTCACTGTCCCTGACAAAACGGATATCTGCAGCCGAAAGGGGCTCTCCGGCAAGCGATGGCTCCATCCATAACCCCACGTCGTCGGCATCGGCAGCAACTAGACACCTTTTGTAGCACTTCTCACTGTCCCTGGCGAAGACATCACCGTTCTGGAGTGTACTTTTCCTTGGGCCCGGCGGGTGGTGCGGTCCCAAGCAACGAATCGAGTAGCTGAAGTCCGCTTCGTGCCTACGCGGTGACGATGTCAATGCGGAGCGCCATCGCTGGTGAAACGACGGCGAGGGGCGCGAGTTTGCCTGCGGTATCTCTCGTTCGCTGCCAGTTCCTTGGATGTGGCCGCCGTCCACGCCTCGACGAGCACAATCGGTCTCACTGGCCAGGGCGTTCCCTTCACTGCCGACGTCGGGCGCTGTGAACGGACACGAGTTTCTCCAGGTAGATGGCCACGCCCATCCAGATCCATGGCCACTCGACCTCCAGGTGGGCGGACACTACGCGTCCTGTTGGACGGCCATCTGTCCGTGCACATAGTGATCTTCGGAAGGCTCCGGGCTGAGACCGTCACGATCGCCGACTTCGGCGACCTCCCTACGGGCTGGGGCGATCGGAGCCGCAGGACCCTCCTTCGTCGGGCCTCACGGCATCGCGCACCCTGCTCAGCGCCACCTGGTGGTGCCCGAGGGCCTCGCCGTCGTTGGCTATGCCTGGCCGTGGCCCCCGCATCTCAGCTCCGTGGAGTTGTCCGTCTACCTGGAGATCTCGTGGCCGCCCAGCAGGAGTCACACGGCCATTTACCAGGAATGACGTGTCCGTCCACCTGGGTTTCCACGGCTCTGGCACAAAGATCGTGATGCCGTGACAGCGCGTGATCACGGTCGCGGTTCCGCAACTGACCGCGCATGAGGGCGGCCGCTTCGTAAAGAT